>QNAP01000028.1 GCA_003641795.1 Thermotogae bacterium
ATCTATTACCTCCCTTATCCTCCCTGTATGTAGGACTCGACCACAGCGTTTTGCAAAGCTTTCTCTACACGTGAGTATCTTTCAAACACCTGTGTCTGGAACGGAAACTCCCTCGGTCGTGGCTTCCAAAGCTCCATATCTCGTTTTGAGAGTTCTCTTTCTGTAACCGTTTCTGTGTGCTTTTCTTGTGGTGGTTCTTTCGTAATGCGTCGCACCGGCTTGAAATTGTGCTTCGTATTCCATGATGGTGTTTAGAAACCATGTCAGAATCTGTCTCATTCTCTCTTCATTATCCTGGAGAAACTGGAGTATAATCTCTCCAGGAAGATGAAGATGTTTTTTCATGGTCCTGTATCCCTCTTTTAGTGTGAGAGTTTCTTTTATTCTACAGGGATACAGGGCCTTTTCCCGTTTTTACAGCAATTATTGTACACTACCAAGAACCATCCCCGAAGTGGTACGAAAAGCTACAAGGGGGTGTTTTTTTATATTTCATCGGGTTATGCAGTGAGGTGTATAATAGTGAATGCATGATAAGGTACATTATCGTGCATATCTTTTGGGGAGGGCTTTGTGTTGGCTGAAAAAGGTGACTTGGAGTTACTCAGCGAATTCGAAGACCATCTGCGTAATGTGCTTAGAAGATCCCCTCACACCGTTCGAGCTTATCATAACGATCTTTCAAAGTTTGCAGACTTCTGTCGCGAACGGAACCTGTCTTTCGCCGATATAACTCCCCTCCACGTTCAGCAATTTCTGAACGCGCTTTCACTCCAGGGGCTTTCGGTATCATCCATACACAGAGTGGCTTCCAGTGTGAGAACTTTCTTGCGTTTCTTGGTACAACAAGGCTTCGGTATACATATACCCTCACATCTCCATCTTCCCCGCTCTTTTAAACGCTTGCCACGTTTTCTAAGTCATGAGGAAGTGAGCAAGATCTTCTCTCTTCCTGCAAACGATCACATAACACTGAGAAACAAGGCTGTGCTGGCATCCATGTACTTTGGAGGATTGCGAGTCTCCGAGGTTTGTAATCTAAGGCTGGAAGACGTCTGGTTGGGGAATGGTGCGTACTTGAGTGTTCGCATGGGAAAAGGTGGAAAGGACAGGCTTGTTCCGCTATCTTCAAGAGCAAGGGAAGCCATAGAAGCGTATCTGCGTAGTCGAGACGCTTTCATCAAGAACGGTGATCCCGGGTATTTCTTTCTCTCTGTTAACGGCAAGAAATTAGACACATCTTCAGTGTACAGACTAACGCGGAATCTCTGCAAGGCAGCCGGCATAAAACCTGACGGCATCCATCCTCACGTCTTCAGGCACACCTTCGCGACTCACCTACTCCAAAAAGGTGTGAACGTGAGAGTGGTTCAAGATTTGCTTGGTCACTCCAGTTTGACAACCACAAGTCGCTACTTGCACCTTGGAGATGCTGAACGCTTCAGGGCCGTTTCTTTGCTTGACGAATAGCTTCCTTGAACACCGGGTTCAATATGTAACGCTCGCCATCTTTTTTGACGATGGAATCATGATCCCTCGAAAGTCTTGACAGAACTCCTATCAAAGACCCCACTGCCTTGTTGGGAAGTTTTCGTCCTAAACGTTCTTCCATGTTCTGTCTGATCTCTTCCACCGTGGCTCCTTCATGCTCTGCAAGGAATCTCAAAACCTCCAGTGTTTTCCAACTTTTGATACGGTTGAGTGTTTCACGAGCCGCTTCTGTGGTCCACGGTATTCTTCTTGACTCGAAATCCCACACAAGTTGTGCAATGAGATGGATCGTTTTGTCCAGATCGTCATTTAAAAGGACCGAGTGCAGAAATTCCTCATTGATTCCGTATCGCATTAGTCTCAAAACAGAGATCAGCCCCCTCCATGAAATAGTTCGTTGAGTTGCGCTGAAGGTTTTTCCTGCAAGGCGTTTCGATGAAATGACCAATGAAGCTGAAGACTCTTTACCCAAAAATACTCGCTGATTCCAGGGATAGAGAATCGCGCACGTGGTACAACGTTTGAGGCGCTTCGAGCAGATTTCACCGGTGTTCTCTTCGAAGTTAAGCCCGAGTTTGCTGAGCAAATGGAAAAGCACGGCCTTGTAGGCAAGTGCTAGCTGTTCTCTCATCTTTCGCCCTGAATAGGAGGATATCTGGTTGAATACCTTCTCAAAATCCTCTGCATCTTCTAACTTTGAAATGAAGACACTTTCGAATGCTGACATTTTTCCCCTAAGATCCCCAATGATTCGGACAACATCCAAGATGGTTAACATCAATGTGTACCTCCTCATCATTCATCATATTTATTGATTGATGTCTTAAAAATTGTATCATAGATTTATTAGTGATTAACCCAATGGCCTTATGTTCGATGTCTTCATATTATGGTCGAACTAATATGCGTTGTTCAAGCAAATCGCCCATTACCATCTCCACATATTTCCAAAACATGGACTAATATTTGAAGGTGAAAAGGCTTCTGGAAAGTTCAATTTTTAAGACAACCTTCAAAAGTGTCTTCGATGTTTTTGGTGGGAGTTCAGTTAAGCCACTGAATGCAAAGTGGTGAAGCTATCCATTTCGCGAGGCTTTTATGGTTCCATCAGAACCCACACCGAACCCCAAGGAACGCAGTGTGTTTATAAGGCCAACTTTTTCAGAAAACAGGATCTCTGCCAAATTAGAAACATTCAATTGGGCCTTTTCAAGGACATCTGAAAAGAGCCTAATGAAAGCTTCTGCACGTTTTATCGGGTTGTCATTAGAGAATATTTTCACCAATTGTACTGTATTTTGGATCCTTCGGAGTTCGCCTTCCAAAATACTGAACCCGAATGTTGGATAGTCCTCTATCTCTTTGTCCAACTTCTCTGGCTTTAAAGCGATGACATCGACAGGGGTGATGGAGCACACACTGGCTGCTCTCTTATGTCCCGTGATCGCTGCTTCACCAAAGAGTTCGCCTGGTCTTATAAAAGATAGGAAGAATTCTACCTCGTCTTCGCATCTCCTGAAAGTTTTAAGATAACCCCGAAGTGTGATGAAGAGCATATTAGCTTCTTCACCTTCTTTAATCACCAAAGTGCCCGCGGGCAGATGATACCCTGCTTTGACGAAGACTTCCAACACTGGATCGAGCTCTCCACCATGTGCCAAAAAATCAAAATAACGTCGTGATGTCAGCTCGATCCCAGGATCGATTTGCGCCTTGAGCCGCTTGGAGAGGTGCTCCAACCGATCCGGATCTTTGGCAGCTTCGCAGATGAACCGCCACACGACGAACTCTGACTTAAGATCTTCGGGAAGAGATTCTCTTGCGTAGTTTTGCGCTAACTCCAAGGCTTCATCATAATTTTTCTCGAAGAAGAGGCGTTTCATCCTGACATAGTCCTCGAAGATCGAGGAGAGAAGTCGAAACCTAGGTTCGACACTTGTTTGATGACATGCTTCTCGTGGTTGTGTGTGCAAAAGATCTTCCAATATCTCTTGCAAAGCACCGTCAGCTGTTTTCAACCTTTCTTCCAAGGATTTCAACATGTCGAGTATCGTTAAAGCGTCTGCATGTTCGAAGAGTTCTCGCACTTCAACCATGTGTAGCACGACGTCTGTTTCCGCTGTCACGATTTCACAAGAGGACATTTGAAAGAGGGCCCACTCTCCCACACTTCCAGATGATTTGTGAAAAACTTTTCCCGCGATTTCTACACGAAGCTGGCCCTTTGCAAGGAAAAAGACCTTGGTGAGTCGTTGCCCATATCCATAGAGCAAAGTCCTTGATGATAAATGGATTTCTTTCACAAATATCCCCCGTTCTTATTCTAACAAATCTTTCACCAGCTCGTGCAACCGTACTAAAGATAGACACTCTCTCCCTATTTGAAAGTTTTTTTCCAACTTTTCCCGCGTTTTTTCCATGTCTGTCATCGCCTTGCACAGGCTGCGAACCGCCCGCTCCATGACCTTTGACTGGATGCATGCAAGACCTTCGACCGTGCTGTATTCTCTTCCAAGAGAGATGTACCAAAACCCCAATGGCAGAATGTCGCTGACAAAAACGGGGTACTCGAATACCACCAAAGGTTTTCGGCAAAAGATACCTTCTATGAACTGGTTGCCCCATCCCTCCATGATGCTGGGATACATTACAACGTCAGAAACCGCGTAGGCATCCCAAAGGTTGTAACGCTTGGGGCTTGTAGAGCGGCTGGACTGAATGAGATGGAACGCTTCCACCATGGTTGTTCCCACTTTTTCTCCGTGCTTCTTCAGCTTGAAAAGGTAATCAGGGTCTTCAGGTTGCCCCGCCAGTAGCAGAATCGCTCTGCTACTCTTCGTCACCTTCCGTCCGTTGTAGATTGTCTTACCCGCAAGGTCCCTCAAACATTCTCGCTGGAAGAGGGAGAGGAAATCCAAGGAAAGCTCGATGGCTTTTCTCGGGACGATCCTTGTGGCTTGAAGGAATACCAAGTCGTTGTTGGATATCCCCAATGTCTTCCTCAAGTCCGTGTTGAACTCATCTGTGGTCCAAGGGGGTTGATCGAAGTCGAAGACGTTAGGAATCACCTTCGCGTCGATGCCCCTTCTTCTCAACTCTTCTCTGGCAGGAAGGTTTATTACAACATGCTTGATAAATCGATTGTGGGGAGGAAAGTACGTCTCTAGGATACTCTTCACGAAGGGATACTGAGATTTGGCGTATCTATCGCGTTCCCAGTAAAAGTCGTGATGGTGCGCTACGACTTTCAACTTCAGCGACTCCACAAGCTCAGCAAAAGCAACACCAGCCGCCAAATTGTGAGCCAAGGACCAGATGTTATTGATGATGAGCAAATCCACTTCGAAATCTCGTATAGCTTCCGCGACTTCGCTTTTTATGGTTTCTTTGTACTGTGCGAAACGCTTTATAAATTCCCTTTCTGGTAGTTCCCCCCTTTCAAAAGCCAAAGAGTGTATCACGGCGTTCTCATGATGGTCGTAGCGGATGGAGGGTATCTCATAACCTTCCTCATTCCCAAGGCTCCCTGCGAGGTATGTAACACGATGCCCCATTCTTTGAAGCACCTTTCGCCACTTCTCCATCTCCAAAGAGACTCCATCATTTTCACCAACTCTGTAATGTACCAACATCACTTTCATGGTTCAAAACCTCTTCGGTTTCAGCATTTCGCTGAGATTGTTGAAATGTGGGAAAACTTTCTCTCTTATCATAGAGAGGACACATTTGTAGAGCATATCCACCACCACCATCTCACCCACTCTGTTCGTCAGGAACTCTGACGATTGCTTCCTTCCAGCAGCGCAATAGAGTATTATGTCCGCTACTTCCGTCATGGGAGAACCTATACCTGAGGTGATAGCTATGGTCTTGGCACCGCTTTCCCTCGCAACCTGAAGGGACTTCACGATATCCCTGATCATTCCACTGTGACTGATGCCCACCACCACATCCTCGGAAGTCAGCGTCGATGCCACCATCACTTGTGCGTGTGGATCGCTGTAACTGTTGGATGCGAAGCCCAAGAGCATGAAACGAAAAGCTCCTTCTTCCGCTATGGGACTCGATCGTCCCACACCGAAGAAGACGAGTCGGCGAGCATCGAGCATGACATCTACAGCTTCTTTAACGGCACTCAAGTCCAAAAGCTCCAGTGTTCCTTTTATCAGTTCAAGGTTCTCATCGAAGATGGTTCTCACGAGCTTTTCAAGATCCTGGATTTCTTCGGTCTCCAGTAAACTCTGCCTTGGAACACTCAATTCTCGAGCCAGGGCGATTTTGAAGTGCTGGAATCCGTCGAAGTCGAGTTTTCTGCAGAGCCTGTATATTGTGGCTTCGCTGGCACCACTGTGCCGTGCCAGTTCAGTTATACTGTAGTGAATAACATCATCCGGACGCTCCAGGATATAGTCAGCAACGCGTTTCTCCGAATCACCAAGACTTCCATAAACACCTTGGAGTTTTTCTAAGATCAACCTTCCCACCTCTTGTAGAGATATTCCCGAAGATCACGAAAAAGCGTCAACTGTTCCTCTATTTTCTGCTCCGCCTCTTCATCAGAAAGATATGCAGTTTCTTCCACAAACGCAGCCACTCTGGCGAAGTAAACTGGTATGAGAAAATTGATGATATCCTTTCGTGAACTCTCTTCTCTAAACAACGAAGCACACGAGTAAAGAACCTTAGTCCACGTTTTGGAGTCCACTGATCCCTCTTTTTTTGTCCTTTCGAGTTCCGTTTTGAGATCAGTGAGATGGTGTTCGATGAACCACCAATGTGTTTCTATTCCCTTCTTCGCTCTTTCTTTAAGATTTTCCCGGTCTACCACTACAGGCTCAACCGCTACTTCTTCTAACGGCCCATAGATGGGTACATCTTCAATTGTATTGCACTTGTTTTTCCAAACATTTGCGTATTCTTGCATGAGAAGAAATAGGGTGCTCACCACCTGGGAGAACATGGGACCAAGATGCTTGCCGGGATCCTTGACGTCGTGCACTTTGGCACCCAATGCGGCTTGGAAGACCGGTTTATCCCCCTCCACAATGGCGACCGTCGTCATCCAGATGTCTATCCCAAACCTTGCAACATCCGTTTCCCAGACATCTTCAGACTTTGAAAGATACGTTTGCAGCGTGTGGTAACTCACACCAAAGTCACCACCGATAGGTTGCCTGACTTTGTATCCATAAAGTACCGACGTTAGAGGATAACAAATGTGGTTGGTGATGGTACCGTCGTACTTGTGCCGCTTGTAGTAAGGTGTAACGAAGGCAGCTCGTCCCTCGAGGATAGGCGTTGCCAGTCTTTTCACCCACCAGGGGCGGACACTTTTAAGATCAGAATCGAGGAAGACCAGAGCCTTCGCTTCCAGCAGCACAGCTGCCTCCATCAAAGCCCTCAAAGCGCTTCCCTTACCTGGAATACCCCGGTAATTGAAGGCCAGCTTCTCTATTCCATCAGTTTGCGAGGAAGTGAAGGCGTCTTTTGTTCCGTCTGTGCTACCACCATCCGAATTCAGAATCATTCCCTTTCCATTGAAATACTTTAACAGACCTTCTGCTGCCGTTTCCGCCACATAACCGATAGTTCCCGCGTTGTTGTAACTTGGAATTCCCACCACGACTTCGATGACGCCCTTCAGTTTTTCAAGCTCTGAACTGACCGTTTCTGGAAGAGCTTTCATCGTCATCACCTCCGTCTTGTTGAAAGGCTGAAAGCATGAGTTCTATCGAGCGACGTTTCACTCTCATTTCGTTGAGCTTCTTCGCAATTTCCATCCGTTCCTCTTTACTTTTCCCTTCATTTTGGGCAATCGACAGTTTGAGCTCCAAGGCTTCTCTCAAACGCTTGTACGCTTTGAACAGCACCTCGTATCTTTCTAAGCCGTTTTTGGTTTGTCCAAGCCTCAGCAAATCCATCCCTTCTCGCTCCAATCTGGCCATCTGTTCACGCATCTCTTCCATTATGTTGGGGTCGGGCACGGCCCTATCCTTTCCAATGTCCCAGAAGATAAAAGGATAGAGTACTTTCACATTCTTCGGACGTTCTCCTTTCACAGCTGTGAGAATCAGTTTGAATGCTTTTATCTTCTTCGCTGGCACTTCAACAGTTCTTTTTCCTACTTTCTTCTCAAAGCCCTCAGGGGTTACCTCCCAAACATCAGAGATATCCTCTGAAAATTCCAGCTTCCCAGATTCACTGTTGGGATTGTAAAACCGGCAAAAGATTCCATCAGAGAGGGGAATCATCGCCGAAAAGACCACGTTTTCTCCTTTATACAGGCAAAGTCGTTGCTCTGTATTTTCCCTTCTTTTTGCTTTGTCGACCTCAAAGAGGATCGGTGGATTCAAATAAACGCCGGCCCATTGGTCTAATGAAGTGCAAGGTCCAAGGTACAACGCCAAGTTCAAGGTAAGGTCCCGCTCCATCCGCGCCTCTGGTACATACATAACGGGACCTGCATCTCCTATCCTGCCTTCAACGCTTTTCTTGGACAACCATTCCACAGAACGTAAGAGTATCGGTGCTATACCCTCTCTTGGCAATGAAAGGTAACTGTAAACGCCCTTGGCAAAGAAGCCGAAAAACTCGCGCCCTTCATGTAGGCCTATCAGATCCTTAAAAGGAAAAATGCGATTCGCACCTACTTCCCTTGCTGCTACAAGCAGCGGTCTTACCTGTTCAGGCGGCTCGGAATAAACCGTTTCTTCTGGTCTTTTCACCCTGTCAAAAGGCATTCCGGCAACGATTTCCATATCACGCATATCCGTTTTCATACCAAATACCAGCGCATAACCGCTTTTTCTGCCAGAGATGTGTGCTTTTATTTCCACGATGGGCCGACGAGTGAATAACAAATCGACATGCAAATCCACATAGTCCGACGCGTATTCCAGATACAACGACGCGGCCTTGTCGGTTTGCCACCTGAGCTCTGTTCGCACATGTTTTAATGGGAGCTCCTCTTTCAAGGCTGCGGAATAAGTGTCTCCGTTATCACGGAAGATCGTCGGGGTCAATTCGACTTCTCTTCCGTTACGTTCAATCTTTAAAATGCCACCACAAATCTTGAAAACAAAATAGTCGTTGTTCCAGCTGAAGAAGTCGAGCTCCTCATGTTTTTCAATGATCTCTTCGCGTTCAAGTTTCACTGGTGCGATGGAGCCTGCGGGAGCCACGAAAGTGCACAGCGTATCACCTTCGAGAAACGAGACTTCCGATTTATATGGGTTCGTATTGAAAGCCGTTATACCTTCTGACATGATACAACCAGCTTGCAAAGAAAGTGTTTTCAATTTTTCTCTCAAAGAGTTGAGAACCCACGTATAACGTCTTTCCATCTCCCTATGAACTTCATCAACACTCACTCCACACATGCTGTCATGGATGAGATTTTGCAACACCAGTTCCCACTCTTCTTTGAATTCTACAGGGTGGTTTGATACCAACGCTGCCAGAGCTGAGATGGGTTCCAAAACTTTCGTTATAGCCCACTCGCATGTCCAGTTCATCACCTTTAAATGTTGGCGTGTGGACAGAGTTCCAGGAAAGACACACACCAACCTCCCTGAATTGAGCTCTCCTTCCAGCACAACACGCGGGGGCTTAAACTGGCGAACAAGGCTTGCAAAAGCTTCAGGCAACTTCGTTTCCACATCAAGCAGCCGGCCGGGATTTTCCGGTTCTGGATCCAGATCGTATCCATCGAACAAGGGAAGTACCTTAGAGGGAGAGAAGGACTCTAACCTTCGCTTCACCATCTCCAATCTCTGTTGAGCCACTTCTGGAAAATCACAGACGCGCATTAGATTCCTGTAGCTGTCCAGTGCGAAGATCGCAAGAAGATGACTTCCATCGGGCGATTTCCATAGAAATTCCGTTTGTGGAATCTGGCTTTCTGGAAAATCTACTCCGCGCCAAAGAAAAACTGTGTCAATACCAAAAAAATTATGAATTTGAGGTACTTGGGAAGAGAAACCGAAATTGTCAAGGAGCCAACCGACTTTCATGGGCCTGCCAACAAGATACCTTGCTTTCTCTAATCCCAGTTCGATATTTCGAAAAGCGGCTTCCTCTGCGATTCGCCAATCTATCTGACCGTAATATGGGCCTACGCCAAGTCTTGCGGAAAACTCGCTTAGTTTGTCCATAAAGCATCTTGTTTCCTCTTCGCTCCCCAGAGCCTCTGTAAGATCATCCAGCATCAACGTTTGACCGTCAAAAACGAACTCGTAATCCGGATCTTCTCCAAGCAACTCGAAAAGCTTCTCAAAGAAATTCGGCAGAAGACTACGGGTGAAACTCACGGGAGCGAACCATTCTCTATCCCAATGTGTGTGGCAGATAACGATATGTTTCAAACCAAACTCCTCCCTGTCTTGGGATCGAAGACATGGATTTTGGAAAGATCGAGGAAGAATTCCACACTCCCCCCTTCTTCGAGTATCACATCGCCGGGAATCTTTGCCACGATCTTCTCTTCATCCACTTTGAAATGAACTATCGTGTCTGCGCCGAGACGCTCGGAGAAGTACACCTCCCCTCTCAATGGGTACCCCGATTCCACACGAGAAAGATGAATGTGCTCGGGCCTCATACCCAACGTAACACGCTTTTGTGGAAAATCCCTGAGTTTGTCGGAAAGTTTCAGAGGGCAGGTTATCTTCACTGACTCGGAAATGAAGAAAACTTCCCCTTTGCCTCTTTGAATCTCCACCTCTAGAAAGTTCATACGAGGAGAGCCAATGAACCCCGCCACGAAAAGATTCGCCGGTTTGTGGTATATCTCCTCTGGTGTCCCATACTGCTGGATTTTTCCGGCGCTCATCACGGCGATCATATCTCCCATGGTCATGGCTTCTACCTGATCGTGTGTGACGTAAATGGTGGTGGTACCCAGCCTTTCCTGTAGTTTCTTGAGTTCACTCCTCATCATCACTCGCAGAAGAGCGTCAAGGTTAGAAAGTGGCTCGTCCATAAGCAGCACCGCTGGTTCGAGAACGATAGCACGTGCCACTGCCACACGCTGACGCTGGCCGCCTGAAAGCTGTGCTGGGTATCTATCGAGTAATTCGTGGATGTTGAGTAGCTTTGCTGCCCATTCTACCTTATTTTCGATCTCCTCTCTGTCGTACTTTTTTATCTTCATCGGATATGCGATGTTTTCATAGACCCTCATGTGAGGCCACACTGCATAACTTTGGAAGACCATGGAGACGTTTCGGCTCCTTGGGGGGAGATCTGTGACATCCTGGCCATCAAAGTATATCCTTCCGCTGGTGACCTTTTCAAGTCCTGAAACGCAGCGAAGGAGTGTGGTTTTACCACATCCTGACGGTCCCAGAAGCACCACGAATTTCTGATCTTTCACGATGAGATCAATCCCATCCAGCGCTTTCACCTGTCCAAAGTACTTCTTGACATTTTCGAGTATTACCTGCGCCATATTCACCAATCCTTTCTCATTTCAAGGATATACCCCACATACTCATCAAGTACTTGCGAGTGAAGAAAATGAATACCATAGCTGGAAGTGCCATAACCGTCCCAGCGGCAAATTTGAAGTAATCCGGAGATGTCATGGCTGTGTTCAAAATGTGGGCAGGTAGGGTACGGTTGATCAGCGTCAGCACGGAAGCTATGAAGACTTCATTCCACGACATGATGAACGCGAAGATAGCAGACGCAGCCAAGCCAGGGAGCGCCAGGGGAAGCGTGATCTTCAGAAACGCTCCGAAACGCGAAAGCCCGAAGATCATACCCGCTTCTTCATATTCGACGCTGATACCAGAGAGAATGCTGGAAGTGATGAGCACAACGAAAGGCAGAATCATGGAAGTATGAGCCAATGCCACTCCTGTCAATGTATCACTTATTCCTATCTTTAGGTACAACACCACGAGTGGTACCGCGATGATCATCATGGGGAAAGAACGGGTGAGGAGTATGGACAATCTGAATGCGTTCTTTCCAGGGAAGACGTATCGAGTCAGCGCAAAACCCGCTGGCAAGCCCACAAGGAAACTCAACCCTATGGACAAACCTGCCACTTGGAGACTGTTGAGTGTCGCTCTCCACCCATCGAGCACCACGAATAGCTTGTACAAATGATCTAACGTAAGTTTGGTCGGGAAGAGTTTGTGCGGGTCGTAGAAATCCGACGAAGGGGTGAGCGAGGCAAACACGATGAGAACCACCGGTGTCAAAAACCAGAGTGAGACTATCACAGCGATGAATCCAATCAAGAGTTTTTTCGCCATGCCACCATCTCCTCAAGCCGTGCTTCCTTGCGTGGGTTTTAAAAACGTTATGTAAGCCCAGCTTATGATAAGCGATACCAGAGCGATGATCAATGCGTACGCGCTGGCCATATGAGCGTTGTTGACCTCCGTTTGCCAGTAGAAAGCTTCGCCCGCAAGGATAGGGATGTCCCTACCCGCTAAGAGCCAGACAACGCCGAAGATCTGGAAAGCGAAAAGAGTTCTGATCAGCAAAGCCGAAAGTATGGATGGTTTGAGAATTGGAAAAATTATCTTCCTGAACTTCTGCCACGCCGAAAAACCAAAGATATCAGCAGCCTCTAAGTACTCCCTGTTTACAGCCTGAAGTCCAGCCAATATAATCACAAAAACCAATGGTGTCGCGCGCCAAACCTCCGTGAGCACTATCACCCAGAATTCCCGAGTTTGGAACATGAAACCGAAGAAGTAAATGGGTTGCTCGATGAATCCCAAATTCAGGAGGAATTTGTTCAAATAACCCATGGGTGCAAAGATGGAGTAGCTCATCAACGCTGCAGAGACGTCGCTCAGTGCTAACGGAATGGAAATGATGTAGAGCACTATGGTGTATCCCTTAAAACGCATGTTCACAAAGAGGGCCAACAGTAGCGCCAGTACCAGTTGTAATGGTACCACCACACCGGTGATGAGCAAGGTATTCTTGAGCGTTTTCCAAAACTCCCCCGTGGACATGAGTTGCTGGAAGTTTCCCAATGCCCCCTTATCGCTGGTGAAAGCCAGTATAAACGTTTGCACCAGCGGATAGCCAAGAAAGAGCACCAAATATGCGAGGGTTGGTAAGAGCAATAAAAAAGGTACTATGTCTTTTCTGTATACCAAAAGGGATCACTCCCTTCTTATTGAAGGA
>QNAP01000029.1 GCA_003641795.1 Thermotogae bacterium
CTTCTACCCTCCCCCTTGATTTCACATTGCAGAATGCTTGTCTTGCGAAGCGCCGATGCGAGCACTCGTACAAACGGGCACCGAGCTACACGGATGTAGCGAGCACTCTCCTCCCCACTTCAGAATCCCTCACGATCACACGGCCTCACGAGCGCCGAGTGAGCATCCAAACAAAACGACCTCGAAGCCGCACGGATGCGGATGAGAGCGAAGCTGAAGCACGACGCTGAATCTTCGCGTGGGTCGTTTTGTGGATGCAAACGAGGAAAAAAGCGAGTGCGAGCTGCGTGAGCGTGAGGGGTTCACCAGTGTTATGCGGTTGAGTAAATTTGAACCGTTATCTTGCTTGTTCCCAGGTGGTAAATATCTGCGTGTCATGTGCCAAGAAGTGTATAATTAAATGTATCGCGGAATCTTTCCTTTAAAGGAGGAATAGGTGCGATGATCAAGATAGCCGTTATTGGTGCAGGAAACGGCGGTCAGGCGCTTGCTGCTTATCTCGCATTTCGAGGCCTTGACGTCACGTTATACAATCGAAGCTACAAGAGAATTGCCCCTATTATCAAGAATGGGAAGATCAGAATGGAAGGGTACATCCAAGGCGAAGTTCGGATTTCCTCAGCTACTACAAACATCGCGGAAGCAATAAGGGGGAGGAAGCTGATCATGGTGGTCGTCCCAGCCTTCGCTCACAGAGACATAGCTACGAAACTAGCGCCGCATCTCGAAGATGGTCAGATCATCCTTCTAAATCCTGGTAGAACTGGTGGTGCCATGGAAGTCAGACAGGTGCTGAGACGTCACAATGTCACAAGGAACGTGGTGGTGGCCGAAGCACAGACCTTCGTCTTCGCATCCAGGATGTCGAATCCCGGTGTGGTTAAGATCTTTCGCATAAAGAACGCGGTACCTATCTCCGCTTTGCCAGCTACTCGCAACGATGAGCTCCGTGAAGTGATGCGGAATGTTATGCCCGAATTTGAGGTGGTACCGAACGTCATCTACACCAGCTTCAACAATATCGGTGCAGTCTTTCACCCAGCTGTTCTTTTGCTGAATGCTGCCCGTATCGAAACCACAGCGGGTAAGTTTGAGTTCTATTTGGAGGGTATTTCTCCCTCAGTTGCGAAAGTGTTGGAGGCGGTGGATCGAGAGCGTTGCAATGTTATGGCTGCCTTCGGCGTGGAACCCATGACCGCCAAGGAGTGGTTGAACTACGCCTACGACGTGCTGGGCAAAGATCTGTACGAATCAATTCACAACAATTCCGGTTATCAAGGCATACTGGCACCACCAAGCATTGTCAACAGATACATCTTGGAAGATGTTCCCATGAGCCTCGTGCCCATTTCTTCCTTCGGCAAACTTTTTGGAATCGATACTCCCACTATCGATGCGGTGATTCAAATCGCCAACATCATGATGGAAATGGACTTTTGGGAAAACGGACGGACAGTGATTTCTTTGGGATTTGCAAACGCGACTTTAGAAGAGATAACCCGGTTCGTCGAGGAGGGGGAGCTGTGAAACATGGGAGGAAGATTTTGGGAGCGGCAATTGGCAGCGATGTGCATGTTGCCGGATTGCTGAACTTCCTTCGCGTTGCGGAGGCCGAAGGGCTTGAAACCGCCTACCTCGGCGGAGCCGTTTCCATAGATAAACTCGTTGAGGAGATAGACCGAACGAAACCAGATGTGGTAGCCATCAGTTACCGACTTGGAGCAGAAGCGTTGGAACGTCTACTTGGAAGGTTGAAGGGAAAGATGCAACTTTCGAGGATAAAGCCAACCTTCATCTTCGGTGGTACGATGGAGACCGCGGCTGTCGCTCGGAAATCAAAGTTTTTCGACAGGATTTTTGATGGTAGTGAAGAGATCGAGGATGTTGTGATGTATCTGCGAGGATCCGTGAAGCGTGCAAAAGGAGAACTTCCTCCTCAAACACTTCCCGAAAGGATCGAGTACAAGTCTCCCTATCCCCTTGTGCGCCATCATATAGGATTGCCGACGAAAGAAGAAACTGAACGGGAGATAGCCGCTTTGGCGAAATCGGGATTGTTGGACATAATCTCTCTCGCTCCGGATCAGAACTGTCAACAGTACTTCTTCGAACCGGAGAAGATGGATCCAAGGCAGGATGGAGCAGGAGGAGCTCCCATACGTACGGTTGGCGATTTCAAGAGGCTTTACCAGGCTTCAAGAAGAGGGAACTACCCTCTTATGCGGTGTTATGCTGGCACCAACCACCTTGTGGAGTTCTCGAAACTGCTCAAAGAGACGTTGAACAACGCCTGGGCTGCTATTCCCATATTCTGGTATAGTGATCTTGACAGGCGCTCCGAAAGAGAACTTCTTTTGGCGATACGAGAGAACATGGAAGCCATACGCTGGAACGCAGAACACGGAGTTCCCGTGGAAGTGAACGATTCTCACCAGTGGGAGCTGAGATACGCCCACGATGCGGTGGGTGTTGCTGTAGCTTATATAGCAGCCCACGTCGCCAAAGGACTTGGTGTCAAATGGTATGTGCAGCAATACATGCTCAATACCCCTCCCACACTCTCACCTCGCATGGATCTAGCGAAAGCCATCGCAAAGATGGAACTGGTGGAATCGCTGGCGGACGAACATTTCATTCCGTATCGCATGATCCGCACGGGTCTTCTCTCCATGCCCGCGGACGAAGACGCGGGGAAAGGTCAGCTTGTCAGCTCCATGTTCTACGGTTCTTACCTCAAACCACACATAATCCATGTGGTGGCCTACTGCGAAGCTTTCAGGAGGGCCACCAGCAAGGAGATCATCGAGAGTGTGAAGATGGTGAGGAGGGCGTATTCGGAAGCCATGAAAGGCTTGCCGGATTTCGCAGCAGATTCAGGGATCCGGTCCAGGGTTAATCAGCTCAAGGAAGAAGCTATGGAAATCGTTGAGGCTATCAAGGCTCTTGGCTATTCTGCGGATACGGATCCACTGCTCAACCCTGAGGTGCTCTACGAAGCCGTCAAAAGGGGAATGCTCGATGCTCCAGGACTTGTGGGTTTCTCTGTGGCCAAAGGAGAGGTGAAAACGAGGACGATCGACGGTGCCATCTACGCTGTCGATGAGGAGGGCGATCCCATCACCGAGAAGGAAAGGTTGGTGAAGTTGAGGTGAGGCCGAAAAAGATAACGATCGTTCATGACATGGAGTTAGATGAACACAAGAGAGAGATGTTGGATGCTGTTGAGGTTGTTCTCAAAAGGCGTTTTGAAGTGGAGAGAATCCCCTTCGACGAGACATTCTTCCAAAGAATGAAGAGTGCCGAGTTCGTCTTCAACCTTTCTACCGCCGGGGGTAGAGATTCTCGTCAGCTACACGTTCCCGCGGTTTTGGACCTTATGGGTGTGCCGTACACCGCTTCCTCGGCTCTTGCACATGCTTTGTGCATCGATAAATCTGTGACGAAGATCGTGCTTCAGCACAGTGGTATCCCAACTCCACGATTTTCAGTGGTAAAGCCAGGAGATCGGTTAGAGAATATGGACTTCGACACGGATTATCCCGCCATCGTAAAACCGGTAAGGGAGGGTAGTGCTCAGGGGCTTTGGAAAGATTCAGTGGTGAACAACGTAGAAGAATTGAAGCGAGCCGTGAAACGAATCCACGATAACTTTCATGAGCCTGCCTTGGTGGAAGAATTCGTGGATGGGAGAGAATGCACAGTAGGACTTATAGGAAACGGTGAAGACTTGGAGGTGCTTCCCATCCTCGAGATAGACTTCTCCCATCTTCCAGAGGGGGTGGAGCGGTTTTACTCCTATAGAGTCAAGAACGAGATCGATCACTACCTACGGTTTCACTGTCCAACAGAACTCGATCCAAAGCTTGAGAGAAGGATACATCAAGGATGTAAAGCCGCATTCAAAGTGATGGGTCTTAGGGATTATGCACGTATGGACGTGAGGATCAGAGATGGAGAGTATTACATCTTGGAGATCAACTCACTTCCCCTCTTAGTGCCGGTGTACTCGGACATAACCAAGATGGCGGAGGCTGCGGGGTACGGTTATGAAGGGCTCATCATGAAGATTCTCGAGGCTTCTTTCGAACGTTATGGATTTTAAAAAAAGAGGAGGGATCGGATATGGCGCACGTGGGAAGAGCGGAGGATGTTCAACCTGTGGTCTACGATGGAGAAGGTGCCAAGGGAGTTGAAAAGAGAGTCTTGGTGGGGTCGAAGCAGGGAGCCGAGAACTACGTCATGCGACTCTTCACGTTGAAGATAGGAGGATACACCCCTAAGCATTCTCACCCCTGGGAGCACGAGGTCTTCGTGGTAGAGGGAGAGCTGGAATTGGAGGTTAGTGGTGAAATACACAAACTCTCTCAAGGTTCCTTCGCCTTCGTTCCAGCGGGCGAGGCGCATCAGTTTAGAAATGCTGGTCACGGGATTGTGAAGTTCATCTGCGTGATCCCTTCTTCGGGAGGAGAATAAAAGAAAAGTCCGCCGTTGGCGGACTTTTTGGAAGAATAAAATAAGATCATGAATTCTTCCTGTCCCGATACGAGGCCGGCACGTACTGTACTGAGGGTCTGCGTTGTTCTGTTTGCTTGTAGAGATCCATGAGAGCATAGATTTCCTCCGGCATTTCCGTATTGATAGGCAATCCCAGTTCTCTCGCTTCCTCCACGGTTATAGGATAATCGTGGGTCCAAACACCTGAGCAGAGCTTTTCAGCGAGCTCTCCAGCCTTCGTTTCGCCCATTTTTTCCGTCAACAAATCTTTTACGAAGCGTTTCATCTGCTCCACAGCTTTTCTGGAGACGTCTGCGAGGATCAGTGTTTGGTCATCGATTTCGTTCGTGTCCTTCATCTCCAACACTTTTAAAATCGAAACAGCGGGATACTGGCCGATCTGGGGATCCAAGGGTCCAAGTACTGCGTTGCCGTCCATGACGATCTCGTCTGCGGCCAAGGCTATCAGTGTTCCGCCGGACATGGCATAGTGCGGGACGAAGACCGTCACCTTGCTTTTGTGCTTTTTGAGCGCCCTGGCAATCTGCTCTGCTGCCAACACCAGCCCACCGGGAGTGTGGATGATGAAGTCGATAGGCATGTCATCGGGAGTCATCTTTATGGCTCTCAGCACTTCCTCAGAGTCTTCGATGTCGATGAACCGCCTCATTTGAAGGCCGAAGAAACTGAAAGACTCCTGTCGGTGAATCAGGGTGATCACCCTGCTGTTACGTTTCTTCTCGATTTCTCGAATAGTCATGAGTCTCGCGTTTCTAACGGATCCGCTGCGGAGCAATGGAAGGAAGACACTGAAGATCATGATCATCCAGAAGATCTGAAAAACGAGCGTACCTATGTCCATGTCAACACCTCCATCAGCTGTAAAGATAGCAAGCCACTCTGCGCCCTGATTCCAACTCTTTGAGCTTCGGTGGGGCTGTCTTGCACACTTCCTTAGCATAGGGACATCTTGGATGAAAAGGGCATCCAGATGGGGGATCGATGGGATTTGGGACCTCTCCCGCGGGTATGAGTTTCTTCTTTTTTTCCCCAGCCTTGGGGTCGGGTTCCGGTACTGCGGAGATGAGAGCTCGAGTGTAGGGATGCTTGGGATCGGTGTAGATGTCCTTAAAAGACCCCTCTTCCACGATACGCCCCAGATACATGACGGCGATCCTGTCGCAGATATACTTTGTAGTTGCCAGATCATGGGTTATGAAAAGGTAGGTTAGATTGAACTCATGCTTCAAGTCCATCATCAGTTTTAAGAGTTGGGAGCGCACCGAAACGTCGAGCATTGCCACCGCTTCGTCCGCCACCACGAATTTTGGTCTTGTTATGAGCGCTCGGGCAATCACCACACGTTGGCGCTGTCCACCGGATATCTGACGCGGAAACCTGTTGTAGAACTCCTCAGCAGGTCTGAGGTTGACTCTCTCAAGCATTTCTATAACCATCTCACGCTGCCTTCTCTTGTTCTCCCCGATGCTGTGGATTACCAAAGGATGACGCACAGCTTCACCTATTCTCATGTAAGGATTCAGCGAAGCCAAGGGATCTTGAAAGATTATCTGCATTTCCCTCCTCAGGCGTCTCATCTCTTCAGCTCCAAGGGATGTGATCTCCTTTCCAGCGAAGAAGATCCGTCCCGCCGTGGGTTCTTCGAGTTTGAGGATGAGCCTCCCGGTGGTGGTTTTACCACTTCCAGACTCCCCTACCAATCCAAGTGTTTGGCCTTCCTCTATTTCAAAGCTCACGCCATTCACCGCGTGTACTTTCTTCCTTTCACGGGTAAAGAGCGCTTTCACGAAGTTTATTCTGACTGGAAAGTGCTTGACGAGATTCTCCACCTTCAGCAGTGTCATGAACGTTCTACCTCCCCGACATTGTCGGCGTAGAGCCAACATTTCACCATGTGGTCTTCCTTTATTTCCACATCTGGTGGTGTCCGATCGCGACACACTTTCATGGTCTTAGGACACCTATCCACAAAACGGCAGCCCTCGCCTATGTTCAAGAGCGACGGAGGATAACCATCGATGTAGCTGAGCTCCATGTCGTTTATGTCGGTATTGGGAACGGACTCTAAAAGCGCTTGCGTGTACGGATGGAGTGGCTTATAATAAATCGTATCCCTTGGAGCGAGCTCTACCAGGTGCCCCGCGTACATAACTCCGATCCGGTGAGCCATCTCCGCTACTACGCCGAGGTCGTGGGTGATCAAGATCATGGAAGATCGGATGTGTGACTGTATCTCCTTCATGAGTTGGAGAATCTGCGCTTGGACGATAACGTCAAGTGATGTGGTAGGCTCGTCGGCTATCACCAACGTCGGTCTGAGAACGATAGAGAGAGCGATCATCATTCGCTGGCGCATCCCTCCGCTGAATTGGAACGGGTAGTCGTTGAGACGTGATTCGCTTATTCCCACTTCTGCCAGGGCTTTAGAAGCCATTTCCAGAGCCTGATCTTCTGAAACCTCCGGTTTGTGAGTCTTGATCGTCTCTATGAAATGGTCCTTCACCTTCATTATGGGGTTGAGAGAAGTCATTGGATCTTGGAAGATCATGGAGATCTTGGCTCCCCTCAGTTTCTGCATCTCCTTCTCGCTTTTCGGTATGAGATCCTCACCTTCGAGGTAGACCCTTCCCTCCATGCGAGCCGTCCTTGGAAGTATCTTCAAAAGTGCCGAGCCAAGTGTGGATTTGCCACAACCGGATTCTCCCACCAGTCCCACGGTTTCTTCTTTGTAAACCTCCATGCTCACTCCATCCACAGCCTTCACGGGCCCGTCAAAGGTCATATAATACACTCGAAAATTCTCCATCCGGCAAACGACATCTTTCCCTGCGCTCATTGCTTTCACTCCCGCTCACCGACATTAGGGTTCAGATATTCGTTGAGTCCTTCGCTGAAAAGACTGAATCCGAGTACTAAGACGATAATCGCCAATCCTGGAAACATGATCATCCACCAGTCATTCATGAGAATAAAACGTTGACCATTACTCAAGTCGTATCCCCAGTCGGGGGTTGGAGGAGCTATGCCAAGCCCCAGAAAACTCAGCCCCGCTTCGGTCATGATGGCGTCGGCGAGATTCATGGAGAGCACGACCACGACCGAAGGGAGGACGTTGGGGAGTACATATCTAAAAAGAATTGTCCAATTTCTGGCGCCTATTGCCCGTGCTGCTTCGACATAAAGCTCGCTCTTTATGGATGCCACCTGGTTTCGTATGACCCTGAAGTACGTAGGTGCATAGACCACCGCGATGCTCACCGCGATGTTGGTCACTCCAGTTCCAAGGACCGCTGCCACAGCGATGGCCAGGATCAACCCAGGAAAAGAGTAAACAGCATCCATGATGAGTGTCAAAATGCGGTCCAGTGGACCTCCTATATAACCCGAGAGCAATCCAAGAGGTATTCCAATAGCAGCGGCGATGAGGACCGCCATAAAAGCTATGAGTAGAGCTATCTTGGCACCGTGGAGCACCCGACTGAACATGTCTCTACCCAGATTATCCGTTCCAAAGATATGCTTGGAGCTGGGAGGTTGGAAAGTCCTTCCTGAACGCACGGTGGGATCGTAGGGTGCGATCTGATCGGCGAAGAGAGCTGCCAAAAGAAAGACGATGAGTATAACGGCCCCAACGAAAGCCATCTTTCCTGAGCCCGATCTGAAGAACTTTCTCAACACTCTTCCGATACCTGCACTGAGAAATCTAACTTCTACCTGCGTTTCCACGATGTCACCCCTCAGTATCTGATCCTGGGATCGATCCAAGCGTTGACGACGTCCACGACTATAGAGATGGTTACCACTATGAGAGCATATATAACTATGGCTCCTTGAACTGCCATGAAATCTCGATAACGGATCTTCTGTATCAAGTAGGTGCCGATCCCTGGCCAAGAGAACGTGGTTTCCGTGAGAACAGCACCAGCGAAGAGAAGAGCCAGTTGGAGCCCCAGTACAGTCATTATGGGCACCATGGCGTTTTTCAGAGCGTGTCTATAGATCACAGCGCGTTCTTTTATGCCACGTGCTCTGGCCGCTCTGACGAAATCCTGACTCAAACTCAACACCACGTTGCCTCGGACCATACGAACGAAGACGCTGGAAATGATCAATCCCAAAGTGACGCTGGGAAGAATTAAGTGTTTCAACGCTTCTTTCGCCGATTCCCAGTTGGCAGTGACGAGGGCATCGAAGAGATACATTCCAGTGATGTGATCTGGTTCCATAAGCGGCGGAATCCTCCCGGCCACTGGTAACCACTTCAGCCATACCCCAAAAACAAGCTGGAAGACCATTCCCAACCAGAACACGGGCACCGAGTAGATGAAGATGGAATAAACTCTCGCGGAGAGGTCGAATGCGGTATCGTGTCTCCTGGCAGCCTCCACACCCCAGAAGATACCTATCGCCAACGCGATAAGGAACCCCATTATGGTGAGTTCCACTGTGGCGGGTAGGCGATCCCGAAGCTCCTCGAAGATGGGGCGCTCCGTGAGTAAAGATTTACCGAGATCACCCTTGAAAAGGTTCAGCAAGTACTCTCCATACTGGGCTATAATGGGTTTGTCGAGCCCAAGTTCGTGGCGTTTTGCTTCTATTACCTCTATGGGTGCTTTACCTCCAAGGAGCGTGAGAACGGGATCACCTGGTATGACCCTCATGATGACGAAGACCACTGTGAGGAGTATCAACACCATGGGAATTGCAAGAAGGATGCGGGCTATGATGTATGTCTTCAGCGACATGTGAACACCTCCGGTGATACCTAACGAGAAACGCCTTTCCAAAATTTTATCATTCTTTAGAGGTTACCACACCTCATAATCTAAAAATAGAGACCACCCGCTCCAGAACTTCCAGGAAGCGATCTATCTCTTCGTCGGTGGTGTATCTGGAAGTGCTGATCCTGATGGCTCCACGCTCGATAAGCGGATCGAGCTTCATGGCCTTGAGAACGTGGCTTCCTCTTTTCTTACTACCACACGCTGAGTGAGTGGAGACGTAGATCTCCTCACTGCTGAGGGCGTTCACGAGATGTTGTCCAGCGATACCGGGGAAGGATATCTGTAGTGTATTGGGCAAGGCGTTATCTAAAGGCGTGATCACCACCCCACCAAGCGCCTTCACTGCATCTGCTATGCGCCGCTGCTGTGCTCGCATTTTGGTGACCGTTGCTTCAAAAATTTTCAGGGCTTTCTCGGCAGCCTTCGCCATCCCCACCGCGCCGGGGACGTTTTGTGTTCCCGACCGCATCCCTCCTTCTTGTCCCCCTCCAGTGATGAGAGGAACGAGAGGTGTTCCCTCTTTCACGTAGAGAAGTCCCACACCCTTTGGCCCATGGAATTTGTGAGCACTGAGTGCCAAAAAATCTGGATCCCACTCCGCGATTCTTACAGGCGCCTTCCCGAACGATTGAACAGCGTCGACAAGAAAGAGAGCGGACGGAGCTTTCTCTTTGATCAAACCTGCGGCCGTCTTTAAATCCTGTAAAGTCCCTGTCTCGTTGTTGGCACTCATGAGTGCCACAACGATGACACTTTCATCCAACAGTTTCTCGAGTTCGTCCATCAGATACTCACTTCTCTTGTTGACGGGGAGAGTTCTGATCTTCAATTTATGGAGTTTGGAAACGTCTTTGACGGTACTGAGCACCGCACTGTGTTCGATTTCCCCGACAACGATGGTGTCGCCAAGGTGTGCCTGAGTGCGTGCCGCAGAACGTATAGCCCAGTTCAGCGACTCCGTAGCTGATGAAGTGAAGAAGAGTCGATCAGCAGGTACTTTGAGAAGATGTCCAAGGGTCCTCCGAGCATCCTCGAGCATTTTTGACGCTCTCACACCCATGGAATGAATAGAGCTGGCATTGCCGTAGTCTTCCAGATAGCAACGTGCCATCACTTCGAATACTTCTTTGTCAAGTTGGGTGGTCGCGTTGTTGTCCAGATAGATCCGCACCGAGACACCTCCTCAAACGGGGCGAAGACTCGAAAGAACGGTGTCGAGATCGGCAACAAATACGCCCATGGCGTAGTCACTCACACCTCCGATCCAGATCAATCGGTCTTCGTAAAGGATCAGCGTATCTCCGAAGATGACTCCGCCTCTATCTCCATACCATTCGTTCACTCCCGAAGGAACGAGTAGATAGTTGCTTGCCGCTAAGAGTTTCCCTACCTCATCCACCACCGCCAGCCCGTTCTTGTAAGACAGATCCTCCTTCATGACGGCATGCCAACCCACGAGATACTTTCCAGGAGCGTATTCAATCGCATTGGTAGACCAGCCCACTTTGTGTTCCCAGCTTTCCGGCAACATAACCGGATAGAGCGAATCCAGATCGAAAGTCATGGATGAAAGATCGGCCTTTCCACGCCAGCACGCAAGTCTATCACCTACATCGAGTCTCAGGAGCATAGAAGCTTCTGACACGTCGAATTTCAAGAAGGCACTGTCTTTGCATCCCATAACCGTTTTTTCTCCTGCTCGGTCCATCACGGAGAAGTAACCTAACTTTTTCGCCGGACAATCGAGTTGGTGTAGTTCTAACGTTGCCAGCGCCTGGACCGATTGCTTCACAAGCCTTCCTCTTTCATCGTGGTAGTGTTTCGAACCGGTATAGAGGAGATAGACAAGATCTCCGTGGACGTGAACACGAGCGTCCTCACAGCCATGGCCGAACTCCCAAATCTTGTCTGGCCACAGAACGATTTCACATTCGATGGGTTTCGCAATTCTGCGTACCAGGAGGTCATCCATGTTGATGAGGATCAAGCCGATACTAGAATTGTAGGTGTAATAATCGAATACCAGTCGAGGGAAGAGCATGACCATACCGTTGTTGAGCAACATCCCACCAGGATTGAACGCAGCGACAGGGCGCCTGCGCAGATAATTGGTGACGAGCAGATCATCTGGGGTG
This sequence comes from Thermotogae bacterium, assembly GCA_003641795.1. Classification (GTDB taxonomy): domain Bacteria; phylum Thermotogota; class Thermotogae; order UBA12178; family UBA12178; genus UBA12178. The sequence continues at coordinate 11,435 of QNAP01000029.1, forward strand.
ATGTATCTGCGGTCAGAAAAGATATCGCGAGTTTTGTTTTCTCTGATCCCAGTATGCTTCACCGCTGCCTCTTCGAGCTGTGACCGCAACTTTTCAACTGCACCTTTTCTCATGGCGTTTCCCTCCTCTTTATGGAGCCTCATCAGTAAAAGGCTTCTTAACGGTGATTCGATTATACGCTTCAGTTCCTGCAAGAAAGCTGCACCTACAGCTCCGTCTATCACGCGATGATCACAAGAAAGCGTCAAACGCATCGCGGGTCTCACGACGCTTTCGTCTTCCTTCACTACAGGTTCGTTCACTATTTTACCCGCGACTCGGTGGTTTTAGAAAAGGAGGCAGGAAAAGCGTTAAACAAGGAGAGAGTCAGGAGGGGAAAGGTTCGAAAAAATATGTGTGGTTTTGGTTTATCTATGAGTATACAGAAAAGCTTATGCGAAAGGAGCAATTTACGCTGTTTCCAAAATTTTAAAACAGTGCTGATGGATATATTGACAAAAATGTTTTTTGTGCTATAGTAAATAATGAAAACGATTGTAAAAATACCGAGTTCTACGGGGGATGACATGTTTTTGGCGGTTATATGGAAGGCGCTAATGCGGTCTGTTAGATGTTTATAAGTGGGATTAAATGAGAACTATAATGACGCTGGGTTCTGACCAAAACAAGATATACGGATAATGAAGCGGCAATTTGTTTAATTAAATATATCGTTTATATGAATGATTTCCAAAAATTCTATACCATTTCTTAATCAGCCACCTTTCTGTGTGAGTGATTGTTCAGGACATTGAACACAACACAAAGGTTGTATGTCAACATGGCCAAGTCCAATATCGCGTCATGATTCCTGTTTTTCACATACCAGATGTATTCCAGTGAAAAGGATACGTGTCTCTGTTCCACATGATCCCGTGATGTGTGCAAGCTTAGAAGTCAAAAAGCTTGCTAGGGAAAGAGTAAATTCCACAAATGAGTTTAAAAGCTCATAGGGTACACTGATTTGGCATTTTATATACGATTTTAATTTTACCCAGGAGGTGAAAGTATGAGGAAGGTGATGGTTGTTCTCTTGTTGGTAACAGTGATTATGGGTTTTGGTGTGAAGATTCGTTTGGTAAACACTGCAGGAGC
>QNAP01000030.1 GCA_003641795.1 Thermotogae bacterium
AGCGTCGTGCTTCAGCTTCGCTCTCATCCGCATCCGTGCGGCTTCGAGGTCGTTTTGTTTGGATGCTCACTCGGCGCTCGTGATGCTGTGTGATCGTGTGGGATTCTGGAGTGGGGGGAGAAAAAGCGTTCGCTACATCCGTGTAGCTCGGTGCCCGTTTGTATGAGTGCTCGCTTTGGCGCTTCGCAGGACAAGCATTCCGCAATGTGGAATCAGAGAAGAAAGCAAAGAAGTCCGTTCAGTGACCGTGGATTGCCAGAATCTATCCCTACCTTTGCCATTGCTGAGTTGTGTACAACGGCTGTTGTTACCATCCTATTCTGAGTCAATACACTGCTGAACGCTAAATCTCTGTGGCCGGTCACTTCGTTGTTACCATCCAATCTGAATCAATACGAGATGCTCCATCTCTGCCTTGTTTGTTAACGAAGTTAGAAGGCAAAAGCTTGTCCAACTGATCAATGATCTTTACAATGTCGCTTTTTGTAAGTTTCTGTGGAATCATTCACATGGACATCCTTTCTTATTTTGAGGTGTTTCAATGCTACTACCATTGAATGTGGGAGGCCCACTTTTTTCGTGACGCCCTATGTACGTTCAAACAAAGAGGTGCATTTAACTGTTTCCAGACGTGGTACAATGAAGCGCTATATCACACAAGATTGGCAGATACAACGTGTGGCAAATCGAATACGACGTTGTGAGGATGGTACGGAGGAGGTGTGGGCAGATCGCTGAAAGACGAACGATACCAACACTACATATTGGCGATTTAGAGACGAGGATTCCCATCGTTCAAGGTGGTATGGGCGTTGGAATCTCGCTTTCGAATCTGGCTGCCGCGGTTGCAAATGAAGGGGGTATAGGTGTAATCGCAACGGCCGGGATCGGGATGTCTGAACCTGATTTCGACAGGGATATGAAAAAAGCGAACCAGATAGCTTTGAGGAAGGAAATTAGGAATGCTCGAGGATTGAGTGATGGAATCATAGGCGTTAACATAATGGTCGCGCTGTCCGATTTTGATGATTTGGTGGCGGCGGCTATCGAAGAAAGGGCGGATATTGTCTTTGTGGGGGCGGGGCTTTTGCTGAAGGACCCACGAGTAGTGTTTGGAGGCAAGCACAGCACCAAGACAAAAATTGCACCGATAGTTTCCTCGGCGAAAGCAACGAGAATAATTTTTGAATCATGGAAAAGGAAACATGGTTATCTACCCGACGCGGTGGTAGTCGAAGGTCCGATGGCTGGAGGCCATTTGGGATTCAAACCGGAACAGATCACTAACCCTGCGTATAACTTGGACAGAATTGTCACCGACGTGATCACACTCGTTGAATCTTACACCAAAGGATCTGGCAAACACATACCTGTCATCGCTGCCGGTGGGGTGTACACGGGAGCGGATATTTATAGGTTGATGCGGTTGGGAGCCGATGCTGTTCAAATGGGAACGAGATTCGTGGCAACCTACGAATGTGATGCTTCTGACGCGTTTAAACAGGCGTACCTCAACTGCAAAAAAGAAGATCTTATCATTATCAAAAGTCCGGTGGGATTACCTGGCAGAGCGATCAGAAACGGCTTCCTAGAGAATGTGAATGCAGGCGAGAAAAAGCCCGTATATTGTCCTTACAAGTGCTTGCGTACGTGTGATTTTCGGAGAGTCCCCTATTGCATTGCTCTTGCTCTCTTGAATGCAAAGAGAGGAGCTTTAGATGCGGGATTTGCGTTTGCCGGTGCCAATGCTTACCGTGTGGATAGGATTTTGCACGTGCGAGAGCTGATAGAAACTCTCGTATTGGAATACCAACTTTGCAGTTGACCCCTTCTGTTTCCATTCTCCTCCGGGGTTTTTTCACGTGTGGAAAGAGGATCTTCCGGTATTCTAAGCTTTTTCTAAGCTTCCACAGTTAGAATCATCATTGAGTCAATCCTCGGAGGAGGTGTTTGAAGTGAAGGCGAAACTCACCGTGTTATTTGCCATGTTGTTGATACTCGCAAATGCTTTGATAGCAGTGGATTTGAAGGAATTGTTGATTGGAGCTAAGCAAAATGATCCGGATTTTATGGACGCTGTGGAGAACTATCAACAGGCCCAGGACGATTACGACAAGCAGATGATATCTGCCAGCACGGAGAGAGACAAAGTCGATGTCGAGATCACCTTTCTAAATGCTCAAAAATCCTACCGTTCCTCTCTTTTGAGGTTCTATCAGAATCTCGTTGGAATGTACTACGATGTTCTCGGCGATATCTTGGATTTGCAGATCAAGGATAACAATTTGAAGATAGCGCAAGCAGACTTAGATGAGAAGACACAGCTTTATCAAAAGGGGCTCGTCGTGGAAGAAGATGTCAAGGAAGCTTCCATTACGTACCTTCAAGCAGAACTTGACAAAGAGGCAGCCGAATTCACTTTGAAAAGTGATTTAGAAGAGTTGGAGTGGAGAACAGGGCTCAATATAGATAGAGACCAAATTCATCTTCTTCCCACTTCCCTTCCTGCCCCTGATGAGTTGAACGTTTCCACGACTACCTACATGGAAAAGAACCTCGATGTTCGAATGGCCGAACTGAACCTAAGGCGGGCCGAGATGAACTTGGATTCCCTCACCAAAGCTTCCCAATACGATGTCAACAAGGCACAAAGGGCTTTTTCAAGTGCTGAAAGACATCTGTATTTAACAAAACATAATGCCTCAGTCGATCTTCAAGAAAAGCTTTTCAATCTTGATAAGTTGTACAACCTGTTAGTATTGGCAAAGGAAAGCTGGGAAGTCCAAAAATCTCGCTTTGAGGTCACCAAAACTGAGTATGAGAAAGGGTTGATTTCAGAGGAGGTTTTCCTAACGGCGGAAAACCAGCTTTTGTCAAAATCCAGAACTTACTTTCAATCTGAGCGTTCCTATATCTTGGCGTTAACGGAATTCCTTCTGAATTGCGGTTATGAACAACCTTTGGAGATGGTTTTAAACCCCGAAGGATGATGAGGAGATGAAAAGGGCATTATCGGTCCTGGTAGCACTGTTTTCAGTCTCCACTCTTGTCCTGGGAAGTCTATTGGACCTCTTGGAAGAAAGACTCTCTCAGGACGTTCAGTACCTGCAAGCTCTCAAATCTCTTAACCAAGCGCAACAGAGATTGAGCAAGGATGAGAATTGGTTCATTCCTTACTTCGATCTTGGCGCCGACGTGGTCTTCGTAGATGAAGAATTCCAGGTCCAGGTGCACCCACGGTTTTCATTCGACATGAACGGTTGGAGTATCCACGTTTTAAACAACCTATCCGTTAATTCCGAAGACGCGGATTGGAGTGGATGGAGCTTTGAATTGAGCAGAGATCTCTTCCAGAGTGAGAAGATCGAGGATTTGGAAGATCAAGCCAGCTATCTTGAAGCATTGTGGAGTGTGAAGAACAATCGGGACCGTGTCTTTAAGAACTTGGTAAGCGAGATCTTCAATAGCTGGATCGCTCGTCAAAAACTTCAACTGCTGCGGGAAGAACTGGAGATTCGCCAACGCATCTACAAGGAGGAGGCCCATTGCGAAGGTATCACAGTTTCAAAGGAAGAGTTAAACACAGCACGAAAAGTTCTGCTTTCTTTGGAAGGTAATTTGGAAGATCTTGAGCGTCAATTGTTGGGAAAGGTAGAAGTTGACGAGCCTTTGCTGGAAGAGACTGTTGAGATTCTCGAAAGCCTTGTCGGGACACAGACGGGGGAAGATATTCAACGAGAAGATATCAAGGCGTTGGAACTGCGTTTGAAAGCAGCGAAAGAAGAGAAGGATAGATCGTTTTTACAGTATTTGCCGTCTCCCTCGCTTTCCATCAGATGGTTCGAAAACCCAGCGCCTGGACAGGGAGAGTTCTCCATTGGAATTTCTTTAGATTGGTCTTTGGTGGATAGGGGAGAGAGGAACACAAACGTTAAAAACATCGATTTGAACTATCGGATAGCCTTAGCGAATTATCAAAATACGCACGATGATTTAGAAGATCAACTGCAAAGCCTCGAAATGACCATAGCATCTTTGAGAACCTCTCAAGAGATAGCGAAGATAGATCTCGAAATGGCTCAAACAGATCTGGAAAAAGCTCGAAGACGATTTGAAGAGGGATTCATCACTGAAGATGAGTTACGGTTGGCTGAAATTGAAGTGATGAAAAGAGAACTCGACGTGAAGCAAATACATTTTAATACCTTGATTACACAGCTGGAGTTGCAGATTCTCCATGGTGTGGATCTGGTAGCCCTCTTGGAGGTGACAAAATGAAGAACAGAGGAAAATCTTGGATGATGTTTGTAGTTATAGCCGTACTGTTATTGGTGACGATGGGGTGCAGCAAGGGCCAAGAAGCAAATCAAAAAGAGACTCAATCCACAACCTACGAATACACCGTCAGGAAAGGTCCGTTGATAGAAACAGTGGATGTTTCCGGGCAAGTGGTTGCAGATGAAAGCTACGAGGTGAAGAGTCTTGTCTCTGGGATTGTAAAGGAAGTATACGTTGAAGAGGGAGACAAAGTGAAAGCAGGGGACGTCCTTGTGGAATTGGAAGACGAGGATTACCAGCTCAACTATTTAAGAGCTTTGCAAAACTATGAATTGGCCAAGGCGGAGGGTTCTGAACTTTTCATAAAGCAAAGGGAACTCGAATTGGCGATCGCCAGCCGTAATTTGGAAAGGACGAAGATACGCTCGCCAATTGATGGTGTAGTGATCTCTGTGGAGGTGAAGAAAGGAGAACCCGTCGGTTCGAGCAGGGTAGTGGCACAGATTGTAAATGTGGATTCTGTGCACGTGGAAGGAGCCGTGGACGAAGTGGATTACGGCAAATTGGAGGTTGGACAACGAGCTGTGATTACGTTGGAAAACCTCTCGAATATGAAGGCAATCGGAACGCTTTCCTACGTATCATCGGTAGCTCGAACCAGTGGTGGATTGACCGTCTTTCCAATAAAGGTGGACATTCAGAAGCGTTCTGGTATGGAAAAGGTTGTGCCAGGACTTTCTTGTGATATTAGTGTGATGGTTGTCAACAAGACCGATGTTATCACGGTTCCAGTGAACGCAATCCTTAGAGATCCGAAAGGTGGTTATGTGGTTAAAGTAAAGTCTGGCGAAGAGATAGAAGAACGCCCGGTAGAGGTGGGATACGTTGGAGACTTTGTTGCTGAGATCACTTCGGGACTTGAAGAGGGTGAGATCGTGGTCATAGATAAGAACGCAGCTTCATCTTTCCTTCAGGGTGGACTCAATTGGGATCGGCAGAAATTGCTTCAGAAGTTTCCTTCAGGATCAGCCCCCAACCCCATGAAGTTTTTGGGGAGGTAGTGATCGGTGATCAAACTGGTGAGCGTGACGAAGATATACAAGATGGGGACGGAGGAAGTACGAGCTTTAGATAGGGTCACACTGGAAGTGTATCCAGGAGAGATCCTGGTGGTGATGGGCCCCTCTGGTAGCGGTAAATCAACGCTGTTACATATAATGGGATGTTTGGATAGACCAACTTCGGGACATGTATATATCGATGGAAAAGATGTATCGAGATTCAACGATCGGCAACTTGCTCGGGTGAGAAACACCATGCTTGGTTTTGTGTTTCAACAGTTCAACTTATTACCCCAACTCACGGCTTTAGAGAATGTGGAACTTCCCATGGTTTATGCTGAAGTGCCGCGAAAGAAGAGGTTGGAACGTGCCAAAGAGCTTCTCACTAACTTCGAACTGGCTGATAGAATGAAACACCGTCCCACCCAACTTTCAGGAGGTCAACAACAGCGAGTAGCCATAGCCAGAGCCTTGGCCAATAATCCCAAAGTAATCCTGGCGGATGAGCCTACAGGGAACCTTGACACTATCAGCGGTGAAATCGTGATAGAGAATCTCGTGAGATTGAACCGAGAAAAAGGTATGACCGTAGTTGTTGTTACCCACGATCCTGAAATGGCAGCGATAGGTCACAGGGTGATACACATGAGAGACGGTCACATGGTCAAGGAAGAGGTGGGAAGATGATATACGAACTCTTCAAAACTGCGATATCCTCGATTTTTGCCAACAAACTGAGGACTTTCCTCTCGGTTTTGGGAATTACCATAGGAATCGCTGCGGTAATAGCCGTCGTCTCTTTAGGACAAGGAGCTGGTAAATCTGTCCAAGAAAGGATATCGTCTCTGGGGTCCAACATCGTCATGATAACACCTGGCAAGGTGGGCGGAACAGGAGGAAAAATAGCAGAAGCTTTGGGAGATATTCTCAGTGAGGACGATGTCGAAAATATTGCGCAATTTTGTCCTTCGGTGGACTCTGTAACCCCGGTTTTGCAACGGCAACTGAATCTTCAGTATGGCAGTGCCAATACACTTTCCACTGTGATAGGGGTCTATCCCAATGTTTTTCAGATGTTGGATTTGGAAATAGATCGGGGCCGAACATTGACATGGTACGATGAAGGTAAAAGAGTGTGTGTCATAGGAAACGAAGTGAAGGAAGATCTCTTTGGTGATGATGATCCCATAGGCAAGACCATATACGTGGTTACTCCTGTGGGTAAACAGCGTATGACTGTGGTAGGAACGCTCGAGCCAGCGGGGCAACTTCTTATGTTTAGACCAGACAACGCTGTGATACTGCCTTTTAACACCGCGAAGAATCGAATCTTTCATACGGAACGTTTGAGTCTCATAATGGCACAGGTGGCGTCTGAAGATCTTACAGATCAGGCGATCGCCGAGATCGATGCTTATCTCTTTTCTCAGTTCAAGGACGAAGAGAAGTACAAAATAATCAGCCAGGAAGCCATCCTTTCTACCGTCAATGAAACCGTGAACATTTTAAACCTCACTCTGGGAGGCATAGCAGGAATATCGCTTCTGGTAGGTGGCATAGGTATCATGAACATCATGTTGGTATCAGTGACCGAGCGAACGCGGGAGATAGGCATTCGGAAAGCTATTGGCGCTACTAACAGCTCTATATTGGCGCAGTTTCTTATCGAATCGGTTGTAATCACCATTGTGGGAGGAATTATAGGGATCGTGCTGGGAATTGTGGTGGGGCGATTTGTGGGCAAGATGATGGATCTAAACATCGCAATCACTCCAATGGTGATCCTCATAGCGGTCGGGGTTTCAACGGTGGTGGGACTGTTTTTCGGGGTTTTCCCGGCGTACAAAGCATCGAAGCTCAATCCAGTAGACGCGTTGAGGTATGAATGATTAAAGAGGGGGAGATGAAATGTATTGGTGGTATCATTATTGGTGGTTTCCGTCGCCCTTCTGGGCGGTGATCATGTGGATAATTGGAATAGCTGTGATCGCGTTGGTCGTGTGGATAATCGCACGAGCGTTGCAGAGCTTCGTAAGCCGGGAGAATAGCCGTAGCTATAGCGAGGCAGAAAGGATCCTCGATGAGCGTTTTGCCCGGGGAGAGATCTCGGAAGAGGAATACCTGAGGATGAAGAAGGTATTGAGAAAAAGGTAAGGAAACCGATTTTTTGAACATACTCGCACGTTCTACCCCGTGTTAGAATCACGATAAGACCGACAGGGATGAACCTTTGGAGACGGAGAGATGGACCATGGCAACCATCTTTTTGGATTTTGACGGAACTCTCGTTGATGTTATGCCACGATTTCATGCCATATTCTCGGATTATTTGGTGATGAAAGGTTTCTCTCCTCCAACTCTTTCCGAGTACCGTCGTCTCAAACGTCTCCACAACTACGATCCTGAGATATTTAAGGCGCTCAATATCGATGTCGCGTGGGAAGATTACGGGGAGTGGAAGGTAAATCGAGTGGAATCGACATCTTATCTGTGTCTCGACAAACTCATTGGCGAACCACACTATGTCGTTGAAAGACTCAGGGATCGCGGATACTCCGTCGTTTTGTTGAGTGCGCGAAGGATCAGGGAGAATCTCCTTACAGAGCTCGAATGGCTGAAGATTTCGGGTCTCTTCGATGACGTGTTGGTTACTGAAGACTACAAGATCGATTCGAAGGCACGGAAATTGGCGAAGATCGCAGAGAATGGCGACATCATCGTTGGTGACAGCGAAACCGAACTGACTGCCGCTAAGGAGCTGGGTATAAGGCATTTCGGTGTTACCACGGGGTTGAGATCGGTAGAATTTCTCTTTGAAAACGGCGCGCGGGTGGTTCTGTGTGATTACACCGCGTTGCTTGACGTACTGACATGAAGATCGTGGAAGATTTGGTCCAACTTCTTGTGGTGACCATTCTTGCTTTCATGCTTGCTATCGTTTTTGCTGCTGTCTTCAACGTTCTTCGCTTGGTCAGTGTTTATGAGAGCAAACTCGAAAAGCTCAGAGCTTTGGAGCTGATATTGGTAGACAGAGGTCGCGATGATTTGGAAAGTTGCAGATTGAGTGGCGGAAAGATAAAGATGAACTACAATGACGGAAAGAGCATCACTTATGAGATTCGTTACAGTCCTTCCAACGCTTCTAAAGTTTTCTACAGAGTGGCAAAGGTGCCCGGATCGAGGCCTGGTTACAACCTTGTTTACGAAAACGGTGACGCTGTTTCCATAACTTCCGAAGCTTCTGGGAAGATCATAGTGGTGGAGATAGACGGACTCAGGATCGCGTTTTCCGGAATTCCTTGATCATTTGCGCGACAGCACAACCTTCGTAGCAGCACCTTCTCTGAGCAGATTTCTCGTCCCGCCACCCCTGGCGACTATTTTCAAAGCGGCATCGGTGTCGGTGATCTTGAAGCCCGCGAAGATTCCAACGTTATGGAAGGCTTCTGGAAAGAGCGGTGTCGTGGGACCCACCAATGCAACTTTAGACGTCCTTAAGTATGGCTCCACTTGAAACCAAAAGGTTTTGTTGGACAAACTCGCCGAAGTAATCACCGCCACGCTGCACTCTGGAAGAATATAGGGGATCATCCAGTCTGGTAGCGTACCCGTGCTGTTTTCACGTTCGAAGACATAGACCCGCTGCGCCTTTATCCCAGGTAGAGCTTTTCTCAAGTCACCCACCATGGCTACCGAATCGTGTGGTTTTATTTGGAGGAACTCTGTTAGATCACCACTTTGAAAATCGCGTTCGTGTACTTGGTTCAAGCACGCGTTTATGGTGGCTAAGCCTAAGGATACCTTCAAAGGATCCGAACTCGCGTAGAACTCTACAAACTCGGTTGCAGGTTGCCCCGCTTCCAAGATTCTCTCTAATGGGCTACAACCGCCTCTGATCTCCGATTTAAGCACATAGGAAAGCCCCGTTCGTCCGTCCGAGAGCTTCACGATGCAAAGGCCTATACCGATGACATAATCTTCTATCGCGGCTGAACCTGCGAATTGTTTAGCAGCTTCCAAGAGTTTTCTCATATCGCTTCACCTTTCCTCCGTACTTTCTTCGAAGGTTAACTCCCTCTTCACTTTCTTGTGGACGTAGAACTCCAGTTCATCACCTTCTTGGATGTCGTCGAACCCTGCGAGTTTTATGCCACATTCTTGAGGCGCTTCCACACGCAAGACGTCCTCTTTGTAGTGTTTCAGAGATTCGATACCGCCTTTGAAGATCTCTCGAGATTTTCTGTAAACCTTCACAAAACCGCTCTTTTCCACATAACCTTCCTGAATCACGACTCCGGCTATCTTACCGACCTTGGAAATGGAGAAGACCTTCTTTACTTCCCCTCGGCCAGTGAACTCCTCGACCGTCTCCGGTTCCAGCAAACCTTCCATCGCCAGCTTCACGTCTTCCACGAGATCGAAGATGACATCGTAGGTCCGTATTTGGATGCCTTCTTTCTCTGCTTCTTTTCTTGCCGCTCCATCTACTCTGACTCTGAAACCAATCACCACAGCGTTGGAAGCTTCCGCTAACATGACGTCACTGGCGTTGACGTTGCCGATCCCCGAATGGATGATCTCTATTTCCACTTCTTTGGCCTTGAGCTTGAGAAGCGCTTTTTTGAGAGCTTCCACGGTTCCAAAGGAATCCGCTTTGATGATCAAATTCAGCTTTTTCTTTTCTTCGCCTTTCATCATCTTCAGGAATTCTTCCAGTTTTATCCTCTGCTTTAATGGTTTCTTCATGAGTTCCTTTCGCTTCTCCACGATCTTCCTGGCCTGAGCCAGCGACTCCACAACGTAGAGGACCGAATGCACATTGGGTACTTCTTCAAAACCCAGCACCTGTACAGGATCGGAAGGATGTGCTTCGTCCACATTTTTTCCCTTATCGTTGAGCAGGCTTCTGACACGTCCCATGGTGGCGCCAGCTACAATGTAATCCCCCTTTCTCAGAATACCGTCTTTCACGATTACCGTTGCTACAGGGCCTCGAGCCTTGTCCAACTTAGACTCTATGATCACGCCCCTTGCTCTTTCTTTCGGATAGCACCTTATCTGGGACATCTCGGCGACGATGAGTATCATCTCCAGCAAATCTTCCACACCTTCACCGGTTTTTGCGGACATGGGGATCATCACCGTATCGCCGCCCCAATCTTCGGCCACAAGTCCCAATTGGCTGGCAAGCTGCTGTTTGGTGTACTCTATGTTGGCGTTAGGTTTGTCGATTTTGTTTATAGCGACAATGATCGGAACGTTGGCGTTTTTTGCATGGTCGAAAGCTTCGACGGTTTGGGGCATCACACCATCATCGGCTGCCACAACGAGGACGACGATGTCTGTTGCTTGAGCCCCCCGAGCACGCATGGCTGTAAACGCTTCGTGACCAGGAGTATCTATGAAGGTTATCTTCTTCCCGTTGAACTCCACCTGGTACGCACCAATGGACTGGGTAATCCCCCCCGCTTCCCGTTCGGCCACATTCGTCTTCCTTATCCTATCCAACAGTGTTGTTTTTCCGTGGTCTACGTGGCCCATCACGGTTACTACAGGAGGGCGCTCGACAAGTTCGTTGGGATGCTCCTCATAGAGCTTTTTGTAGTAGAGCTCCAGTTCATCTACCTTTTTTTCTTCGGGTTTCTCGATCTCTTCCTCCGGCTTTGTGACTTCCAAAATGGTGTTGTAATTCAGCGCGATCTCTTCAGCCAGGGATTTGGTAAGTTCTTGACCAGGCCTGAGCGTCATGCCTTTCATGAACATGTCTTTTATGATCTGGTTCTGAGATATTCCCAGCTTCGAAGCGAGTGTGTCCAAGCGCAATTTCGAAGAGGGAAGTTCGATTTCCGCGATCTCTTCTTCCTCTTCTTCCTCCTCTTTCCTCTTCCTGGGTTTCGACGATTTGGGAGCGGGCTTGGTGGGTTCTTCTTCAAATGCCTCGAGAATGAGACTGACCGTTTCCTCGTCGAGTGCGCTCATATGGCTTTTGACAGTGATTCCCCAGCTTTCAAGCTCCTCGATGAGCTCCTTACTGTCCAAGCCTAGTTTATGTGCAAGTTCGTAAACCCTGACTTTATGCGCCAATTTCATCACCTCTTGGGAGTACGTTCATGATCTTCTCCGCCAATTTTCGATCAGTAATACCGACAGCCGAAATACCTCCTGGGCTTCCCAAAGCTTGACCAAGATCTTCTTTTGTCACTCCACAAAGTCGAACACAGTAAATCTTCCTTCTGCCGGCTTTGTAGATCAAATCTCTTTCAACGGTTTCTCCAATATCCGATGAAAGCAACAGAAGCCTCAACCTTCTGGAACGGATAGCCTTTTTTAATCTGTCTTTGCCCCAGACGACCTTGCCGGCACGCTTAGCAAGCCCGAGAAGTCCCAGAAATCTTTCTGTTTTCCCGCACATTTTCATTATAACGCATCATCCCAGATTGGTCGTTTTCACCTGTCACGTTTTCGATCTTTGTCAGGTTGTGATGAAGAAATCGTGATACAATTTAAATCCTAATAGTTAAGATGTCGAGATTATTACTTCAAGGAGGCGGTAGTATGAAGAAGCTACTGGTGTTGCTGTTGGTACACCCTGCCAATAAAGATATAGAGAATCAAGATGAGTTAAATCACGAAAAATGATCCTATTGGTATAGGGTGTCACGAAAAAGGTGAGCCTCCCACATTCAATGGCGGTACCAATGAAATACCTCGAATGGGAAAGAAAGCACAAATGAATGGTACCATAATAACTTTCAAAAAGCGGTATTGTAAAGATCATTGAGCAGTTGGACAAGCTTTTGCCTTCCAACTTCGTCAACAAACAAGGCAGAGATAGAAGAAAGCCTTATTACGACAAGGACAACTTGAAATCTTCCATCTTATTGAAGCTATGCAGCATCTCGTATTGATTCAGAATTGGACCATCATTTTAGAACCCCTCACGATCACACAGCATCACGAGCGCCGGGTGAGCATCCATACAAAACGACCTCGAAGCCGCGAACATTCGCGTGGGTCGTTTTGTGGATGAGAACGAGGAAAAAAGCGAGTGC
>QNAP01000031.1 GCA_003641795.1 Thermotogae bacterium
ATGGGGAGGTCATGGATTATTAGAATTGAGGAGACCGGTAATCCGGTGGAGCCGGTGAAGGTTCATTATCGAAACTTTGAGATAACACTATTGAACCGCCATAATATTCTTTATCTCATTAAAATTTTAAAAGATATAGATGAATGGGGAGGAGAAAAATGAGGCAATATGGATTAATTCAGGCTCTTAGAAATACATTAGAAAAATGGAGGGAAATCTATTGCTTAGCTTTAGATTTACATCTAAAAATATCAACAAAATGTGATTTATGCCTTTATTTCAATTCAAATTGTGATATATGTCCAGCAAAGAAGGATTCAATATGCTCAGCATTTCCCAGATTAAAAAATGAACCGGAGACATTATGGTATAAATGTTATAAGAAAAGTAGCGAGGTTATAGAATTATCAAGGAAAATATGTGATTGGCTCGAAGAAAAAATAAAAGAATTGGAGGAGGCAAGAATATGGTAGAGAATTGGAGAGAGATGAGTGATGAGGAATTAGCTATAAAGATAACGTCGATAGGCTTAGACGTCGGTTTACGCTATGGGATTCTATCTAAGGATGAGGAGGATAGGTATTATTTTCATCCGGCGTTTAAAGATGTCTTCGATAAACATTTAAAGAGTTATCGATTAAGGGGCTATGTCATAAATCGGGATACATTAATAGAGATACTAATAAAATCGGTTTTAGATTTTACTACCTTCATGGCTGAGGATGAGTTAATCCCATTAGTGATGGTTTTAGAGACTTTAGTGGGAGATGAGGCTTATGACTTATAGGTTATGTCCATCATGCGGTTTATTATTTAAAGTTAGATATGTTAAGTTCTCGACGAAGTTTAGGCGTCATATTAAGTGTCCGAGATGCGGAAGGGTCATAACTGAACAGCCTAAACATCGCTCATTTCTTTATAAGCCTCCGAAGAGGAATTATTTAAAGCGGTTTTTAGATGAATATGCGGAGGGCTTTTAGCTATGAGCCTCTCCATCCTCTTTTTATGTATCCTGGGAAATCTGATGGATTTCATATCGACGTATATAGCTATAAGATACCTGGGATTGGTGGAGGCTAATCCCTTCGTTAGGAATCTTATAGCTAAATCGGGTGGATGGATTGAATATTGGATTATTAAAAATCTATGTAACCTCATCCTTATCGGAGGTTATGTTTTAGCTATGAGCATCCCCAGGAAATTTGATATGTCTCAATTAAATGGGATAGAGTTGAGGGTTCTAAATATAGGGATGAAGTTAATCGATTGGATGCTCATCATTTTAGCTATCTACCTATGGCTGATAGCTATGATAAACGTCTTTAATATTTTAACTAAAATCCTCTAAAAATTATTAAAAGAAATGTGAAGGGTTAATAATCGAGGGATTCTATACCTATTATGCGATAACAATATATTGTTATATATATATTGTTAGTTTAGGGTTCTTAGGGATTCCCGATGAGGAGCCATAAGTTGGAGGATTTACTAAATCGAGATTTTAAGAGCCTTTCAAAAGATGAGAAGCTAAAATTAATCGGCTATTACTTAGATAAGCTTAAAAATGACTTGTCCGAAGCCGACGACATTCTGGGGATATTCATAAGGGTTGAGATGCGGAAGGGGGCTGATGATTACTACATTAATAGTGGAGTTGGAGAAATCGATGTTATAGAGGTTATGAGATTCCTGGTCTGTGATGAGAGATGACCTCTAGATATATCGCCCTCTATGTCCCTGAAACATTTTTACCGATATGGGAGAAATTCAAGCTCATAGCTAAAAGGGAGGGCTTAACGGTCTCAGCATTATTTAGGAGGATAGTTGAGGATTATGTGAGGCTTCATGACCCTGGGAATCCTCAACGCCCTATAACCGCCTTTGTCGAGGGTCATCCTGATAGCTATAAGGCTCAACATCAATCTCGATTAAAGGCCTTGGTTCAAAAGGCGATGAGGATGGGAGAGCTTAGATGGAGCGACGTTTTAGCTATATGTCATGATGTAGATAAGAGGCTTAGAGTAGGAGAGGCCGAGAGGCTATATCAAGAATTAATAAAAATGGGGATTAAGGTGTGGAGATGATAATCGACATAGGATGCGGAGGCCGACCTAAAGGCGATGTCAATATAGATTTATTCTATGATACATCACCCCATACGGTCTTTAAGATAGACCCTAGGGAAATCCGGAATTTCATTATAGCGGATGCTCATCATCTCCCTATCCGGTCTAATAGCTTTGATTTAGCTATATGTTATCATATTTTAGAACATCTCATTAATCCGGCTCAAGCACTTAAAGAAATAAGGCGTATAGCTAAATCGGTCTTCATTAAAATACCCAACAGCCCCATCAGAGAACATGAAAAACATCTCTATACCTGGTCGGAGACCTCAATCCGCAATCTTCTATCTCTCTATTTTAGCCATGTAGAGACGTGGATAGATAGCTCAATCTATGACCTCCGGAAAAGCCGGATAATGAGGCTTATAGCTAAAATGAGGGTCTTATCCTATCCAATCTTAAGAATCATGAGGAGAATAATTGGATTGGAGATATGCGCCTATGCGTATAGCTAAATTAATCATCCTCATAGCCTACATCATCCTCCAGCCCCTCCTCCCATATCTCATAGCTAAATCAAGCCTCTATCAACTCATCATTCTAAAGCTCATATTTTATCCGTTATTCTGGGCCTTCATGAATATCGTCTATGAGCAATATCATTTAGCTATGAGAAATGAGATAACCCTCAAAGACTATACCCTATTTAACCTCATCATCATCGGATGCCTATTCCTGATGGAGGCATCACTCTATATCCTATGCCTAAGCGTCGAATTGGGCTTTACTAAGCTCCCTGAGATGCCTATCAATTACACAATTCCGTTAAGAGGCTATAATGTATCGGGTTAAAATTTATATTTTTGTTTTTAGCTATGAGAATCAAGGGGCCGAGGAGGGAGGGCTAACCCTGGGTGGGGTGGGCTTAGGCGCCAGCCCAGGTAGGCCCCCAATCACTTCGTCGATTAGGGGGGTGATAAAGAACCAAACATTTATTAAATAGATTTAATTTTTATTAGTTTGGGGGTCTATATGAAATATAAGATATTAATTAAACCTATTAGAATGTTCTCAAGCGGAAGCGGAAGAATTTTAATAAATAAAAGAATTGTTGAAGATTTAGGATTAGAAGATGAAGAGGAGATTGTTATAGCTATAATAAAACTTAACGATTATGAAAGACCTTTAGAAATCGCAGATAAATTAGATTTAGCTTTATTAAATATTGAAGAACAAATAAACCCTGGAGAGGTAAATTAACGTAAGGTTTTTTTAGGCTCAGCCCCCTAGATTCCTCATGGTGGATTTCGATGGGGCGATGGGGAGCATGTCATGTATGCGGATATGAGGTGAGGTTAGCCTATGTGAGAGAACAAAATCAATTAATTCCTATCGGTCTATGGTGTAAGAGATGCGGATTAGAAGACGAGAAAATCGTTATTGTCCATAAAAGTGGATATGTAAATGTTGAATACTATAAATTAAAGTTTAAAGATGGGAAGGTCATAAAGGAAGAATTAGGAGCCATGGGCTTAGAGGTATAGCTAAAATTCTCTCCGGCTCCATCGGGTTCTCATCGCCTCGGTCATCTCTATATAAAATAAAGCTGTGTTTAATGACCCCCATCCAAACCATGCCTTCATCTCTAAAGCTGAAGCCCCATGCTCAGCCATAAGCGTCGCTAATGAATGTCTAAAGGCATGGGGCCATATCTTCTCATCAATCTCTTTAAGAAGTTGCCAGGCTCTAACCCTTGATAGATGTTTCCCTTTATGCCTAGATGGGAAAATATAGCTATCGGAATCCTCTATTTGAGAGACCCAATCAATAATGTATTTAACTAAGTAATGATTCCTATCTAACCTCCTCTCTATAACCGGCTTGAATCCACTCTTAGGCCTCCGTTTTTTAAGAGGAAACCTTATAGCTAAATAATCCCTCTCAATCCTCACATCCTTACGCCTCAATTCCAAAGCCTCGGAGATTCTACACCCGAAGGCATAGAGGATAGCTATGAGGCATTTCAACATCGGATTAGACGTTTTAGCTATAAGCCCCTTAACCTCCTCCGGCCTTATTATATCCTCTCTCCAAGTCTTTACCTTAGGCATACCGATATAACAAAACTGCACTTTTGTTAAATAAGCATTTCGATAGGGGTGTTAATGGGAATTGATGGAGAATAAGGCTTTTTAATCCCTCACTACTTTACCCAATTAGTATGGCTCCCCTTCCATCTTTAACGTTAGCGAGGAAGATAGTTAGATGGTATTTGAATGACCAATTCAAGGCGATTATAGTTTATGGTGATTTGAGGATTGGGAAATCTACATACGCTTTAAAGGTGATGGGTCAGGTATATGAATATCTTTATGGTGAGCCTTTATCTCCATCTTTAATCGATAATTATATGGGGTGGCATCCGGCTGAGGTTATAAAGAGTTGGAAGAATATTAAGAGGATAGCGAGGAATAGGAAGAAGATTCCGGTTTATACCTGGGATGATGCTGGAGTTTGGTTATTCTCCCTCGATTGGAATGACCCCCTCTTAAGAGCCATACAGAGATATATGAACCTCATCGGAACCGATATGGCATGCCTCATAATGACCACCCCAGACCCTACCTTCATCCTCTCAAAAATCCGGAGACTCCCAGGATTAATAAGAATCGAAGTTAAACCCTCAACATCTCAAAATAAGGAATGGCCTAAAAACGCCGATAGAGTCGCCATAGCCTATCAAAAGCGCTATCTACCAGATTCTCAAAAATTCTATATGCGTAAATTATGGAGGGATAATTTTAGGGCGGTTCTACCCGATGAAATCTATAAATACTATACCCCAATCCGAGAACGCTATACGGAGATGGCTAAGGAAATGATGTGGGAGGCCCTCATCAAAAAGGCGGAGGAAGACCCCAAATATGGAGGGATAGTTAAAATTTTAAATGAAAAACCCCCAATCTCTATGGAGGCTCAAATTTGAATATGAAACGCCTCGCCTCAGAGCTATTCATAGCTATAATAATGATGCTTAGCTATACGCCTCTCAAATCCGAAATCCAATCCATAGCTAACAATCCTAATATGACATCGACCACAGCCCAATTAATAAATAAAATATTCCCATTAGCTTGGTGGCTTCTCATCATCCTCGTTATCGCTCTCATGCTATATGAAGCCGCATCATGAGATTAAATTTAAATATTCAATATAACCCATAGAAGATAGTCATGTCTGCTAGCATGAGAAGTAAGATGGGCCAATTGATAACGGCCTTCCTCCTCTGTATCGTCGGCCTAGCCCTTACTCCGACGGTTCAGGAGCAGGTGAACGCCGTAACCGGCTCGGGTGGAAACAATCTAACCGGAGCCGCCGCCGCCATAGCGAAGCTAATCCCGATGTTCTGGGTCTTCGGCATAATTGGAGTTACCGTGGGCCTCGTCTACATCACTCTAGCCGGAGGGATTCTGAGGAGGAGGGTCTAACCCCCAAATTTTTTTATATTTTAACTCTAAGGGATTAAATGAAATGAGGAAGCCATTAGCCATCATCATTTTAATGTATCTATTCATCATACCATGCGTTTTAGCTATGGGAGAGACCGATGTATATCAGATTCAAAATGGAGAAGATGATGTCATAATGACCGAAACACTCGCATTAGATACTGATGGACCTTACATCATCCTCAAAGATTATGACATAAGCTATAAAATAGGATTGAGATTCACAAACATCAATATATCAAGAGGAGAAACGATAACGGAGGCCATCCTAAGTGTATATTGTAAATATGACTTCCCCAACGGAACCGGAACCGTAACAATATACGGCCTTAAAGTAGCTGATGCTCCGGTTTTAGATGACCCCGAAGACCTAAATGGCCCATTAACAGAGAATTATGTGATTTGGAATATAAGCGATGTAAAAGGCCCAGATAAATGGCATAACGTAACAATAACCCCAATAATCCAAGAAATAGTTAATCAATATGGATGGGAAAACGGAAACTCATTAGCCCTCATAATCCTATCTGAAAAAGGGAATATAAGGCGGCAATTCACATCAGCCGACTATATGAATCCCGCTAAACTATACATAACAATAACTCCCCCAACTCCCCCAGAAGCTAATTATGAATTAATCCAAACCTATAAAGGATATGAAATATATAATGTAACTATAGGAGGTGATATGATTGAAGACTTTACGACATGGACTGAATATGACCCAAATAATAGATTATCTCAAAATTCAACCGCATCAATATATGAAAACTTAGTTAAGGGTTCAAACGTAGAGGTATGGTTAAATAAAACTTATGGGGAGGGATATTTTGATGATTTTCAAATAGAATTTTACGAAAAAGTTACAGATTGTTATTCTTCAACAAGCACAGGAGTTCACCTTTTAGTTGTCTCTAATATAACAGATTCATTTTATGATTTAGATGAAGCAGAGGAAACATATATATCGGTAGAGGTAACATATCAAACATCAGGAAAAGTGAAGGCGAGATTATGGAAAGTTGAGCAAGGAACCGCTATTTTTGGAACAGAAATTCAAAATCTAAATGTAAATGAAAAATATAAATTTGTTTTGAATAAGACTGATACGACCGTAACTTTAAAAGTGTATGATTTATCCAATAATTTAATTGGGTCTGTAAGTCATAATTTATCGGAGGATTATAAATGGAATTTGTTAATGTGTCCTGATTCATGGGGTGGATATGGAAGTGGTTATGTTATGAGCGGATATATTGAAAATTTAAAAATAGTTGGTGGAGGAGTTTCATCATGGCATATAGAAATATGGTATAATGGGAGTCAAATAAATGAAAACTTTACATCATTAGATGATGCGATTAATTATATTGATAATGTTTTAATAGGGCCGGAGGAGGAGCCTTATAATCCGGAGGTGGGCGGTTATGAGGTTATCCCTCGGAGAATCGTTAAATTGAGCTTCCTGATGTCGGGCTTAGGATTGATGATGGTGGGACTGATAGCTATATCATATAAGCCGACGTTGGTAAGGGCCATAATGGGAATTCTAATGATTGTTTTGGCTATGGGGCTTTTAATTCATCTAACACAAATCTAAAATAGCCTTTTTTAAAGTTATAAATTGGAATGATTTGGGAAGATTGGTTAAGCCACGTCGCATCAGCTTTAGGCATGAGTGTATCCCAATCCGCCATATTCCTGAGCTTCATCATAACCGCTATGATGATTATAACCGTTTTAATCGCCTCTAAGGGCCGAGGAGCCGAGATAACAACCCCAATAACCGCCTTAATCATGATTATACTCTTTACATTTATGGGGTGGCTCCCAATTTGGACGGGGAGCGTTATAGCCCTAATCCTAAGCCTCTTTTTAGCTATGAGAATAAGTAGGGTGGTGGATTAAAATGGAGAATCTAAGATTAATTGTTTTTATTCTAATCGTAAGCCTTATTTTTCCTATCTTCGCCATGGCATTAACTCAAGGAGAGGCTGAATCAGAATTATATGATGTGTCTGTAAACCCAGAGGCTTTAGTGAGCGCAGGAATATTATTAAGAGATGGAGAAAGTCATAATGTTAGCTATGGAAGTGGATATGTATATTTCACTCTTAATGATACTGAAGTGAGGGTTAAATGGGATAATATGTATATCTCAGGATATAGAGGTATATATGTAAAAGCGGATTATGTAAAAGTTGAGAAAAAAAGCCCATTAGGTAGAATAATGAACTCATGGCTGTTCTCGGAAACTTTATATGTTGTTGGAATGAAAACAGGTTATAAAACAGAGAACATTTATAACAATACAATTATAGAGGAGTGGAATCAAAAATATAATTGGAGTATGTTTAAAATTCCTGGTGAAGGTCTAATAATGCTTATACAATATCCTCCTACCTCGGAGAATATAACTGATGCCGTATATAATGATGGAATGATAACTATAACAATAGGAAGCGCTGTTGATTTAAATGAATCCATCAATTTTAGGAGAATAATTAATTGGTATATGGGTCTCATAATAGGAGACCAAACTTTTGGCCTCCCTTCATTCTTCACGTGGATAGTGAGAATTATAACGGCTTTAGGCGTCTTAGCTATGGCGATATTCGTTAAGGAGATGATTAGGCTATGACATGGGGAGATGTGTATTGGTTAATGTTCTTTTTCTGGGCCTTCCTATTAGCCTTGAGTTTTCTATCGAGGAGAATGAATGAGGGCTTAATGGCGGTGGGAGGATTAACCGGAATAGCATGGGGGATATTGTTATTAAAGGAGACGTTGATTTTAGCGACGATTATAATCTTCCTAAACTTTTATATATTGTTTTACGCTTTATTTGAGGAAGGAAAATAGGATATGATGGGATAGGATATGATTAGATGCCTCATCATTAGGCGTGATAAAACGGTCATCGAGAAAAAGTTAAGGCCCGCTAAAGATTTTCTCTTTAAATCCGGTCTCTACATAATAGATGAAAATGGGGTTAATCTCTATCAAGAAAATGACCGGATTAAAGGGAGTGAGATAATTTTCTTCGAGGGAAATCCGCTTCCCATTTATATTAATGAGGTAAATCTTGAAAATGCGGCCTCTCGATATTTAAACGATTATGTATATACCAACGCATTATCCCAGACCGCTAGAGAGCGGAGGATAAGCCTCTCATGGCTGAGGAATCTGAGGGAATATATGAATGTGAAGACCTTGGTATGGCTGATGTTAATTGGAGCTTTAATCTATGGCTTGATAGTTGGAGGTCTTCCTAAATGAGGATGAAGATGAGAATGAAGAAAAAACCGGCTTATGAAATCGAGATGATAATCCTCCAAAAAGGCGCAAATATCCACATTAAGCGTAAACTCGATAATTTAAATGATGTCGTCAAAATAGATGGATTTAGCTATAAGATTGAGCCGGAGGCCCTTTTCATCAAGAAGCCCAACATAATTAAAAGACTTTATAATAAATTTAGGGGAGTAAAAGCCGAGTTTATCACAATATATCGATATGGCTCAAGTGAACCCATCAAGGAATATACATCCAAATTATCTCCCTATCTCCTCAAGACGATAAAGGGAAGCTCAGCCCTAAAGAGAGCATTAGAAAAAGAGTTAAAAGGAGCCTTCGACGTAAGAAAATTGATATTTATATTAGTTATAGCCATCGCCTCGATATTCATCTACTATTACATGATAGGAGGGATATAAATGAGCGTTAAGAGGAAAAAGGGATTATCCAAATCAACGGAATTTCAAGCCGGAAGATTTCTTTTTGAAATGGAGCCATTCGATGAATATCAAGCCCTCGACATGAGAACACGAATAAAAACCGCCGATGGCATGAAGGCCCTCCTATACTATAACATTTTAGCTGAAGGATTGAATTGCGAAGCCGCTAAAAGAATTAAAGCCATGATTGAAAGGCTATTAATAAGTCATCAGGGTGAAGGGCGTAAAGAGGCGGTAATTGTTCTTAGACAAAACCTTCCCAGGGTTAGAGAGGTAGAGGTAGGTTATGAACATGAATATGAGGAAGAGGGAGAAGAATAGGAGGATATGCCCAATCCGGCTAACCCCATGTATCGAGGATTTATGCGAATTATGGTTAGAGTCTCAGGTGGAGGGCGATAGCTGTGTCTTTTTAGCTATCAGCCGAAACCTTAAAAATATAAATCTAAAGCTGAGAGATATTAAATCATGCCTCGAAAATCTAAAAAGAAGAGCCGAGGGCGAAGCCGAGGAAAAACTAAAAGATGGATACAGAAGGCTATAAAGAAACCAGGGGCCTTAAGCCGACAATTGGGGATTCCGGAGGAGAAGAATATCCCGATGACCCTTTTAAATCGCATAGCTGAGGCCCCAATCGGTTCAACGATAAAGAATCCGACTAAAACCGGTAAGAAGACCATAAAAGTTACACGGAAATTGAAAAAGAGGGCTGTCTTAGCTCGCACACTTAAAAAGATTAGGAAATAAATCCCTCTAACTTTTTATTCAACCTAATTAAATGGGCTTATAGCTATGTATCAATTTTATGGATTTAGCTATCTATCATTCTTTTATAAGAGAAGGCTTATAGCTAAATCGGGATTTGAGATGGCATGGCCCAAGAGGAGACCTGGTGAAGACCCTGGGGCCTATTTGATGAGGGCCTATGCGGAAGGCCCAGGCCCTCGGAGGCTCCCCTGGGAGTCTCCGGAGAGCTATTTATCAAGAGCCTATGGAGGTAGGGTGGAGCCTCAGCCCTACCCAGGCCATGATGAGGCCTCGAATTGGTGGGAGGGAAATTAGCTATGAGCGTCTTTAGTGTATCCAATAAAGTTTTAAAGGAAGTTGAGACGGAGGCATTAGGTAAGCTATATTATGTTGTGAGGAGATTCATTATGGTTGATGGCTCATATAGATATGAATACGCTATTGTGGATGACATACATCTATACCCAACCTATACAATACATTTAGATGATTCTGAGATACCCCATCCTCCGGCGAGATATATTTATCATCTAAAGAATCCGAAGAGGTCTAAATACTATAAGAAAATCATCGAAGCCTTCAATAACGCCTTAGAAAGAGAATTACTGATTGAAGAGGAGATAATAGATGAATTAGAGGAGGGATAAATAATGAATAAAAGAATAGAAAAAATCGTTAGTTTAATAGAATATAAATATACTGAATATAAAAACACAAATTTTATTAATCGATTTAATACTTATAGAATTTATAGCCGGAAAAAATTAGATAAAAAAGGAATATTAATAGCCGAAACAGAAAACTTTATCTCCTTCAGAATTAGTGAAGGAACATTTAGTGGAAATAGATATACTAACAACATAATGATTTTCTATAAAGATAAGGATGATATTTGTGTTTTATTATGGATAAAGAGATTTGATGAGGTTTTAGCCTATAAGAAAAGACCAAATTCAATAAAAAGAAGAAAAAATATTGAAAAAATAATACCCAATATTTTAAAATTAATAGAAAAAAGAATAAAGGAGGAGGCGATATAAATGCCTATTGAACCTAAAAGGGGATGCGGATACCGGAGGGTTGGGGTTCTCTATTTGGTGGGAAGTGGATTAGCTAAGCCATGTCCAAATATGCCATTATCCCTGGAGCCATGTCCGATATGCGGATTTAAGCCTCAGTTTTATCGGGATTTCATGTGGATAGCTAAATCATATATCATGAAATTGGTTGAGCTTTACGGAGACCCAGAGGCCGATGACCCAGGATGCCCCTTATGTGATGCTGAGAACATCAATCAAGATAGATATGGCTTCATGTGGGTAGGTCGAAAATTCTATACTCCGGAGAGCTTCATCGAGGAGGCCCTTCGGATGGGAGTTTCTAAGGCTATAAAGCAAATACCGAAGGGCTTAGAATTGGGGAAGACGTGGGTTTTATTAGCTCATCCCGATGCGGTGAGGATAGGCATCGATGATGAAGGGAACCCCATAACTAAATCAGGAATCTTCTACGCTTTTAGGCCCATCAGGATAGAGATGCTGGTCTATGAATCCGAGGCGGATGAGGAGACCCTGGAGAGGCTGAGGGAGAGAGGTATAACGCCGGTTATAGTCCCAGACTCGGAGAAGAAATGGCATAAGAAAAAGATAAGGAGGGAGAGGAAGAGTAGAATAGAGGAATTAATCGAAGAGGAGGAGGATGAATGATGGGCGATATATTTGTAAGTTATTGGGATTTTGTTTTTGGGCTTATTATAGGTTTTATATGCGGATTTGGGTGGGGAATAGCTTTAACATTATTACCTGCGGAGGGAAGTAAAGATGAGAGGGATAATTAAGAATAATGAAAACGCCGAATTCATAAGATACCTCAGCGACGGAAACATTCAGCTAATCCTATTCATGCCCAGAGACCATCTAAGAAGACTCGTAAAGATAATGAGGAGGATAGGGGCCTCAACAATAATGGAGACCTTAGAGAGCCTAATAGAGATGTATGAAGATGACTATATCTATGGATTATATGTGGATGATGAAATAGGGGAGGAATAAAGATGGGGAGGTCATGGATTATTAGAATTGAGGAGACCGGTAATCCGGTGGAGCCGGTGAAGGTTCATTATCGAAACTTTGAGATAACACTATTGAACCGCCATAATATTCTTTATCTCATTAAA
>QNAP01000032.1 GCA_003641795.1 Thermotogae bacterium
AAGTTGCAGAAATGTTCGAGCGGCTTAAGAAAATCACGGGGAGCAATTTGGAAGAACTGGCCCTCAAACTGCGGTTGGCAAGAGAAAAACTTGATTTCGCAAGCCCGGCATCTCTGTTGCGAAGAGGATACGTAATGGTCAAGAAAGGAGAACATCTGGTAAAATCTTCCTCGCAGGTGAAGGTAGGGGATGCAATCACCCTCGAGTTTTGGGACGGAAACGTGGGGGCGGTGATAAACCGTGTCACAAACCGAGGAACAAGAATTGGAGTTTGAGAAAGCACTCGAAGAGTTGGAGAAGATCGTGGAAAAACTCGAAAGCTCTCAGACGGACTTAGAAACCTCGATAGAGATGTTCAAAAGGGGCGTGGAGTTGTACAAATACTGCAAAAGAAAGCTCGACGAAGCGAGCCTTAAAGTGCGCGACGTTCTCAAAGAAATGGAGGAGGTGGAATCCGATGACGATAGAACTTCCCAGGGGTAAGCTTGAGATACTTCCACAAGCGTTGTACTCAATAGTTCACACAGCTTTGATGGAAAGCTATGGTTTGGTGGGTACAAAAGCGCGGAGCTTTATGACCCAAATATTTGGCAAAGAAGAGGAAAGAGGCATAAAGATCACTGAGGCTGATAGAAGTCTCATGGTGGATTTGTACATCGTGTTGGAGTACGGAGTACGAATACCCGTGGCCGTGAAGAACATCCAGGAGAACGTGTACCACCATCTGAAGAAGGATGCGGGGTGCGAGAACGTCGAAGTGAACGTACACGTTGTGGGCTTGCAATTTTGAGGTGAAAACGCGTGACGGAAATCGACGGAGTCTTCATGACAAGAGCTCTCGAAAACGCTTTGAAAGAAATAGGAAAGCATGAAGAAGAACTCAACGCCCTCAATGTGTTTCCCGTGCCTGATGGAGACACGGGATCGAATATTTTGGCTGCCCTCAAAGAGGCGTACAATCGCGTGGAACAATTGGAGCAAGAGGCCGAACTCTCACGAATCTTAAACGCTATAAAAGAAGGAACTCTGATGGGTGCTCGGGGAAATTCTGGGGTGATACTTTCTCAGATCTTTCGCGGTCTTGCCGAAGGGCTAGCCAAGAAGAAAAAGGTGAAGATCCCAGAGTTCGCGAAGGCTCTTATGGATGCACGGAATGTGGCTTACAGCGCTGTGATTAAGCCTGTGGAGGGTACGATGCTAACGGTTATCCGTGCAGTCGCAAAAAGGGCGGTAGAGCTTTCGGGGACCCTTGAAAATTATGAGGAATTCTTAACCGAGCTCTCGCAATGCGCCTTGGAAACCGTACGTGAAACGCCAAAACTGCTACCTCAACTTCGAGAAGCTGGGGTTGTGGACGCGGGAGCGAAGGGACTCTATTACATATTCGAAGCCTTTAGAAAGACAGCTGTGGGTGAACTTGTGGAGCACGAAGTTCCCTTTGAAGCAAAGGAAGAAGAGGAAGTGACACCAGCAGCTGCGTTGGTTGGGGAAGAATCCATTACCTATGCTTATTGCACAGAACTCGTCTGCAAATTAAACGGACGTGGCATGGAGCGAGAGATAGAACACGGGGTGAGACGGTATCTTGAAACCATAGGTGATTCCATTGTGCTTTTGGTACAGGATGGCTTTTTGAAGCTCCACGTACACACGGATCATCCTGGAGAAGTGATAGAACGGATCTTGAGACACGGTTCCTTGGAACAGGTCAAAATTGACAACATGAGGCAACAACACCGTCATATAGTAAGCATATCCGAGGAAGCCCAAGAGATAGCAAGAACTAAGCCAAAGCGGTATGGGATCGTTGCGGTGGCTCCATCCGATGCCATTGCCAAAATCTTTTACGAACTCGGGGCAGACAGAGTGGTGCTCGGTGGTCAAACGATGAACCCCAGCCTTGCAGATCTCAAAAACGCAGTCGATGCTGTAAACGGGAAGACGATTTTCATCTTTCCGAACAATCCCAACATCATCCTGACGGCGAAGAAACTCGGAGAGCTTGCGGAAGAAGGCACTAAGGCCCTCGTCGTGCCTACGAGAAGCGTTCAAGAATGCATCGGTGCACTCACGAGATCCGATGAATCACTCGATGAAGAAGAACTCTTCCAAGAATTCAAAGAAGGCATGGAGGCGGTTCTCAGCCTCTCCGTAACTTACGCGATTAGAGACACCAAAATAAACGGAGAGAAGATCATCAAGGGAGAGTACATAGCTCTCGTGGATGACAGAATCGAAGCTCACGGCGACGATCGTGAAAAGGTAACATTCGAGGCTATCAAAAAAGTGGTGAAACCCGAACATGAAATCATCACAATCATCAAAGGTGATGGGGTCAGCGACGAAGCAGTCGAAAGGTTAGTAGAATCCCTGAAAGAGAGGTTCCCCGATCTCGAAGTGGAAACTCTGGACGGTCACCAACCACATTACTTTTATCTCATAGCACTGGAGTGACCCTTTTTGAAATCGTGGATCGTCACCACAGGAAACGAAATCCTGGACGGTGTGGTGAAAAACACCAATGCAGAATACTTGACCAAGCGGCTCAACGAGCTTGGATTCACAGTTATGGGAATTCAAGTCGTTAGAGACGAACTGGAAGCGATAGAAAGAGCAGTGCGTCTGGGATTAGACTCTGCAGACATCGTGATCATCTCCGGTGGTTTGGGAAGTACCGATGACGACATCACTCGAGAGGCTGTCGCATCACTGCTTGGAAGAAAGTTGTATATCGACCGTCCTTTTGCCGATAAGGTCTTCGATAGATACAAACGCAAGTTTGGAGCTCGTGTTCCAAGAAGCGTTGAAAAATTCGCCTTGATGATAGAAGGTGCCAAGACGTACTTCGGTGACGAAGCTTTAGTGCCAGCTCAAGTCATCGAAACGGAAGGAAAGCTGCTCGTATTACTGCCAGGTCCTCCAAGCGAGTTGGTCCCGCTGTTTGAAAAAGTGTTCAACGAACATCCAACGTTTTCACAACACACCAGTGCATACGCTCAAAGAACCTTCAAGTTCGCCAATGTGCCAGAATCCGTTGTTGAAGAATCTTTGAGAGATGTGCTAAAAGATGTAGAATACTCGACCACTCTGGATTACTTTGTAGGTCCGACAATCCGGATAAAGGTGAAACAAAACCGCGGAGACCAACTCGAACGTATCGAAGAAGTGATACATGAGAGATTTCCGGAAGACTTTTTCGGCACCGATGAAACGAGTTTAGAAGAGGTAACTGTGAAGCTTTTGGAAAAACGTGGCCTGACCCTGTCGATAGCGGAATCGTGTACGGGAGGCAATGTCAGCGCGATCTTGGTCAAAGTGAGTGGGCTTTCCCGCGTTTACAAAGGTGCGGTTGTAGGTTATAATCGCAAAGTAAAAGAAACTTTGCTTCACGTTTCTCAGTCCACGATCGACAAACACGACGTGGTCAGTGAACTCGTGGCAGCGGAGATGGCGGAGAACGTGCGGAAAATCCTACAGAGCGACATAGGAGCGAGTGTAACCGGTGTGGCAGGGCCCGATCGCGGTGATTCTCGCAAGGAGGTTGGTACTGTTTGTTTTGCGATATCCGATTCCCACGGTTGTCGGACGTTCACTGAAAACATTCGCGGGGATCGCCGCACTGTTGTACAGAGAGCCAGTTATCGGTTGCTCGACCTCATCAGACGTCACGTGCTTCTTACTGAAGGAGGGTAACACATGGCTGAAATGGATGCGTATCTTGGGGTCTTCATCGAAGAGGGAAGAGAACACCTTCAAGAACTCAACGATGCTCTCTTAAACTTAGAAAAAAATCCTGATGACGTTGAAACCATCAACGAGATATTCCGTGCTGTGCACACTCTCAAAGGAATGGCCGGCACCATGGGCTTTGACAAACTCACGAAACTCTGCCACAGGATGGAGAATTTCCTCGATATCCTACGAAAAGAAGAGATGAAGGTAACACCTGAGATCGTCGACAGAATCTTTTACGGTGTGGATCTTATCTCACAATTGCTGGAGTCGATCGCCGCCACGGGAGAAGAGGGAGCAATAAACGTCGAAGAAAGTGTCAGATCTTTCGAAGAGCTCTCAGAAAGGAGAGAAACTGAAGAGAGCGCACAGACAGCAAAACCCGAACAATCAGAGATGGAACACGAAGGCGAAGGTTTCGTTACACTCAAGCCAACGTCCGAGGTGTTGAGTGTCGTTGGAAAAGCGCAAGAACAAGGATTCAACGCTTTCTATGTGATGGTGGTACTCGCACCCGACACCGTCTTGAAATTTCCGAGAATGTATATGGTCTTCAAAGCTGTAGAGAGCAGCGGTGGAGAAATCCTTCAAACAGAACCAGACGTCCAATCCATCGAGGAAGAGAAATTCGACCGGAGCGTAGAAATGATAGTGATCACAAAGCAGGAAAAAGAAGAGCTTCAGGAAGCCATTTCGAACATCTCCGAGATAGAGAGAGTGATTATAAAAGATCTCAAAAATCTCCAATCCGCTATTCCAACGCCTGAGAAAGCCGAAAAGACGTTGACCAAACCTTCAAAGGAGGAAGAGAAAACAAGTAAGGGACGTGCACCTGCTTTGACCAGAACAGTGCGTGTGGATATAGAGAAGCTCGACACGTTGATGAATCTCATGGGCGAGCTGGTAATAGCGCGTAGTAGAATCGTAGAAACGTTGAAAAAATACAAAGTTAAGGAAGTGGACGAAAGCCTAGCCCAACTAAGCAGAACCACTTTGGATCTCCAAAACGTGGTGATGAAGATTCGAATGATACCAGTTGCCTTCGTTTTCAATCGTTTTCCTCGCATGGTTAGGGATTTATCCAAAGAGCTTGGAAAACGAGTCAACTTGATAATAAGTGGTCAAGAAACTGAACTCGACAGAACGGTTGTGGATCAGATTGGAGAACCCCTCGTGCACTTGATACGCAATGCCATCGATCACGGCATAGAACCCCCCGAGGAACGCATAGCGAAAGGCAAGCCAGCAGAAGGTAAACTGAAGCTAACTGCAAGACAAGAAGGCAACAGCGTCATAATAGAAGTGATAGACGACGGAAGAGGTCTCGACAGGAACGCTATCCAGCGAAGGGCTGTGGAGCGGGGACTCTTAGACGAACAATCCGCGTCCATGTTGAGCGACGACGAGATCTTCCAATTCATCTTCCAGCCAGGATTTTCAACGAAAAAAGGTGCCAGCGAGGTTTCTGGCAGAGGCGTCGGCATGGATGTGGTTAAGAACACCATCTAATCCCTAAATGGCAGGGTATCCGTGCACAGCGAGCCAGACAAGGGAACCAGAGTGAGTATAATTCTCCCGCTGACGTTGGCCATCATACAAGTGCTACTTGTGAAGGTAGCCGGTAACGTTTACGCATTCCCGATCGTTAACATCGACAGCGTGATGAAGATCACCCGGCAAGATATACAGCAGATTCAAGATAAAGAGGTTGTTGTATCTCGTGGTGAGATCATACCCATACACTTCCTGCGAAGGATCTTCAACTTTGAAGAAGATGGACACTTGGATACGGTGAACGTGGTTGTGGTAAAAACACGAGAAGGCAAACGAGGATTCGTTGTGGACGATCTGATGGGACAAGAAGACATAGTCATCAAGTCGTTGGGTAAGCTCCTCAGCAGCATTCCTCATTTCGGCGGTGGAGCCATACTTGGTGATGGTAGTATAGCCCTGATTGTGGATACCGCAAGGTTGGCTTCATGACACGAAGGAGGGGATCTTGGTGAACGAGAGCGTTGAGTTGCTGGAGTTTAAGATAGGCAAGCAGAGTCTTGCTTTTGATGTCGACGCAGTTGAAATGGTGATAGAGGCGCCGGAAACGACGGTTGTTCCCGGAGCTCCTGACTTTGTGAGAGGAGTTATCAACCTGAGAGGTCGTATTGTCACAGTGATCGACCTGGCAATGATCTTGGAACTGGACATTGGCGATAGAGAACCTGATCAAGTTTTGGTACTCAAAGTGGATGGAGAAGAATACGGCATACCAGTGCACGGGGTGGATGAGGTTTTCACCATTGAGACTTCAGATATTGAAACACCGGTTTCACGTTCTGAAAAATACGTAAACAAGGTTAAAGGGATAATCAAAAGAGAAGATCGTTTGATACTCTACCTCGATGTCAACAAAATACTAAACATAGGTGAAAAGGAGGGATAAACCATGGCACGGAAGGTCCTAATAGTTGATGACGCTGCGTTCATGAGGATGCTTTTGAAGGATATCATCACAAAAGCGGGTTACGAAGTCGTGGGAGAGGCTGGCAACGGTGTGGAAGCGGTGCAAAAGTATAAAGAGTTAAAGCCGGACATGGTTACCATGGACATCACCATGCCTCAGATGGATGGCATACAAGCCATAAAAGAGATCAAGAAAATCGATCCGGACGCGAAGATCATCGTTTGCAGCGCCATGGGACAACAAGCCATGGTTGTAGAAGCAATACAGGCTGGGGCAAAGGACTTCATCGTCAAACCTTTCCAACACTCCAGGGTGGTGGAAGCACTCACGAAGGTTTCCAAAGGGTGATGCGAAACGACTGAAGGAACGCCGACCTCTCAGTTAGGTTCTGGAATGGGTTCGTCCATTCTGTGGTTTGTCGGTATACTGCTGTTCATTGTCATCGCTCTGTGGTTTTCCTGGTTTCTATGGAGATACCTCTTCTCCAAACGTACACCTGCACAGGGTCACGTTGTCGTTCTCGGTCGGCACTGGTTAGATCGTGGCGTACGCTTGCTAATCCTCAAGCTCTTCGATGACGTCTACGCTATCATCGTGTCCCAGTCCACGATAGCAGTGATAAAAAAGCTATCGGAAGATGAAAAAACATTTTTAAACTCCAACCCGAGGAATTTTGCTTCTCTTCTATTCAACCGTATAGGCAAGCGTTTCCTCAAAGAAGAGATGGAAAAACTGGAGAGAATAGAATGAAGCGACGGTTTCACGTGTTGTTGATATTACTCTTCTCATTCTCCACAGGACTCGGCCAGGAAATTCCTCTTCCCAAGATCACCATCGGTGTTTCTCCTGTAGAACAACCTTCGGATTTGGTAATCACACTGGAAATCTTGCTCTTACTCACCGTTCTCACGTTGGCTCCTTCAATCCTCATTCTTTTCACTTCCTTCACGCGGATTGTGATTGTTTTTTCCTTTCTCAGGAACGGGTTGGGTACTCGGCAAGCGCCTCCCAACCAGGTTTTGATAGGTTTGGCGCTATTTCTCACATTCTTGATCATGCAACCGGTATGGGCCCAAATCTACGAGGATGCAATAAAACCCTACACAGCAGGAGAAATAGGATACCAAGAGATGTTCCAGAGGATTTACTCACCGGTGAAAAGCTTCATGATCTCGGAACTGAAAGCACACAAAAACGAAGACAACGTTTTCATGCTCGCGGAAGCTGTAAACATGGAGATAAACAACATAAACGACTCCCCACCTTCCGTGCTCATTCCTGCCTTCGTGTTGGGCGAGATCGAAGTGGCTTTTAAAATGGGTGTGATACTCTACCTTCCTTTCATCCTCGTCGACATGCTGGTATCGAGCATACTACTGGCTATGGGAATGATCATGGTGCCACCCATCTTGATCTCGTTGCCTTTCAAAGTGCTTCTCTTCGTCGTTGTGAATGGTTGGGACCTGTTGATCAGAGGTCTCATCCAGAGTTTTTGAGGATCTCTTTTATCTTTTGCTCAACGCCGGAATTCTTACCTGGTAAGCATTTGTTGGGCTCGTCACCTTTGAGTATGGCCTTCGCGTAACCTTCACAACCAGGATAACCGCAAGCACCGCAGTTCAACCCAGGCAGAGCTTCAATTATCAGCTTCAAACGGGGGTCCTCCTTTACTTTGAAAATCTCGGCGGAGTAAGCCAAGAAAATCCCCGCAGCCAATCCCAGAACACCCAACAACACAGCCGAGTAAACCACCGTCATCTTACCACTCTCCCTTGCCAGGATATTCTTCTGCGAGCAATCCGTAAACGATTATATCGTGAAACTTCCCGTTCCAAAAGCGAGCCTTCCGCAACCGACCTTCCTCCAAGAATCCGAGCTTTTCCATCAATTTCCTCGATCTCGTGTTGTACTCATAAACTTCCGCGGTGATCCTGCGAAATCCCAACACACGGAAGTAGAACTCCAAAAACGCCTGAAGCATCCGGATTCCGCATCCCCTTCCTCGCCACGACTGATCCAGGACAAAGGTTAAGTAAGCGCTTCTACTGATCCACCTTATCCGACTGAGTTTTACCCAACCCAACAGATTTCCATCCGCTTCCGCAGCGAAACCCAGCTCTTCGGGCAATTTCTCAGGCCAGCTGTACACTTCTGAAAAGAGGTGGAGGTCTTCCACATCAATTGAAGGAAGTTCGTTCATAGTGGTGAACGTGACGTTATTGATCTTTACCTTCACAGCGATATCACCCCAACTATGGTAACATCTTCAAGACAACGCGAACCACTTCTCTTACGTGAAGGTCAAAAGAAACAGAAGGGACGGAAGAGTGGAGAAAATGTTAGGAAGACATTTGGGGTACTTCATGGGGGCATTGTTGATCGTGTTGTACTTTCTCGCATATCAACTTGGAAACCCGTGGATCGAGATCTTCGAGCTGAAGACACTGGATCTGCGCTACCAAGTGCGAGGAGAAAAGAAGATCGATCCACACGTGGTTATCGTTGCCATAGATGAAGAATCCCTGGCAAAGATGTCCGTCTATTACAAGGACGAATGGCCATGGCAGCGTCATCATTACGGCAGACTTTTGAGAAAGTTATTCGAATACGGTGCAAAGGCTGTCGCCTTCGACATTTCTTTCACAACGCCGGATGAAGTCAACCCTAAGAGTGACTCTTACTTAGCGAGTGTGCTTTTGGCAATGAAGAACGTGGTACTCGGAACTTACATCGTGTTCGACAAACAAGTTTACGAATCGTATCCTGAAGAACTGAAGGATCAACTCAAAGAGAATATCCACCACCTGCAATTCGTCTTCAAGATGGAGAACTTCGAGTACTCCTCACTGATCCGAGCCCTTTCTGTCTACAAGATCATTCCACCCATAGTGAAATTCTCATCCGTGGTACCATCAGCGGTCTTTGAGATAGGCGAGCTCGATGTTGACTCTGTGGTGCGCAACCTCCCACTCTTTGTAAGGGAAGACTGGGCACTGGAAAACGGTCTCACTTCCGGGTATCTGCCCCACATGGATGTATTGGCAGCTGCGCTCTATCTCGGTGTAGATCCAAAAGAACTGATAGTGGACTTCAAGTCACGATCGGTCAAGCTTGGCAGTCATAGAATCGCGTTCGATTCAAACGGCATCTTCCAGCTCTATTACTACGGCGATGCAGTCTTTCCCGAGTATTCCTTCTACGACGTTGTCTACGGCCAATCTGACTACGCAGACGCCTTCAAAGACAAAGTGGTACTCCTTGGTTACACCACCAGTGCCAAGGGACTCTACGACTTGCGTTCAACCCCTTTCAATCCCAACACAGCCGGTGTGCACATCCATGCCACAGCCAT
Organism: Thermotogae bacterium; assembly: GCA_003641795.1. Lineage (GTDB taxonomy): Bacteria > Thermotogota > Thermotogae > UBA12178 > UBA12178 > UBA12178. Next base: position 9,543 of record QNAP01000032.1, read on the forward strand.
TGAAAACTTCATAAGGGGAGACACGCTAACGAGGCTCCCCTTTTGGGTGGGGATCTTAACAGTGCTCTCAACGGCTCTGTTGGCTGCTCTACTGAGCTCTTTTCAGAGGGTTTGGCTGAACTTTTCATCGTTGAGCATTCCGGCATTGACCTGGGTTTTGAGCTATTACCTCTTTCTCGATCAAATCTGGCTCGATACCTTCTATCCCATGTTCGCCGGGCTTGCCATTTCGGTGATCAACATCAGCGCCAACTTTTACAGAGAACACGCTGAAAAACGGAGGCTCAGAAACTTCTTCTATCGGTACGTTCCAGACACAGTAGCCGACATGCTCGTAAAGAAGAAAGAGGTGAAGCTCGGAGGAGAAAAAAAACGTGTGGTTATACTCTTTTCAGATGTGAAGGGGTTCACCTCCTTCAGTGAAACCAAGGACCCAGAGTTGGTGGTGAACGTTCTCAACAGATACCTTACCTCCATGGCCGAGATCATCCGAAACCGCTATGGAGGTACAATCGATAAATTTGTTGGCGACGCCATTATGGCTATCTTCGGTGCGCCCATAACCACAGGCAATGAACACGAAAGGGCTCTTATGTGTGCCCTCGACATGAGAGAAGCCTTGGACAAACTCAACGAAGAGCTTTCCGAAGAGTTCGGTGCGTTGATAAAACTCGACAGTGGAATAGGCATCCACGAAGGTGAGGCATTGATAGGAAACATAGGCGCACCTTTTAGGATGGACTATACGGCCATCGGGGATGCCGTTAACACCGCCTCACGGATAGAGCATTTGACAAGGGAAATGAAAGCTGAGATAATAGTTTCTGAAGATATCGTGAAAAACACGGAGACCGCGTTCCGTTTCGAATTTTTGGGAGAGTACGCTGTGAAAGGAAAGGCTGAACCACTGCGCCTTTACTCCCTCTTGGGTAGGAAGGGGACCTAAGGATGGACCAGGAGCTTCTTCGAACATCTGTCGAATACCTTTTCAAACAAGGCTTAACAGTTTACATAAAGCAATCCAAACACGAATTCGGTAAGAGAGGCGATCCAGCAGATCTGCTCATCCAGGATAAATTCGGAGCCGATTCGGTGATAGAAGTTTATGGAATTCCTCAAGATCTCGATCTGGGATTACTCATGTCCTTGAAGATGCTTCTTGAAAGGTGTGTAGGGTCTGTCGACAAAGTAAAAGACGAGCAACGGTTGCTTGCGCAATTGATTTCTAACATGGGGTCGGCAGACAGTGATCCCAAAAGCGTTGCGGAGTCGATGCAAGTAGAGTTGTTGAAAACCGTTGGTGCCGATGCGGCAGCCTTCTTTTTGTTCGAAGAGACCAACCCCGATAGGCTGATCTGTATCAGTGCAAAGGGAGGAGCAGAAGGAAAAATCGAGGGAAAAGAAATTCCCATCGAAGGTAGCCTGGCGGGTTTGGCGTACCAAACAAACCAACCAATCTTGATAGCAGACACGATCTCCCACCCAAAGCATTACCATGGATTCGATATCTATTACAAAACGGAAAACATCGTGGCCATCCCGATCAAAGGCAAGTACAAGATTCTTGGGGTTGTTGAACTCGTAAACAAACCGAAGGGATTTTCCATTGAGGACCTCGTTCTCCTAACACAATTGGCATCCACAGCTGGTATCATCTTAGAAAACGCCATAGTTCAGCACCAGTTCGAAGTTCTGTTAGAAGATGCTCTCGCCGCGTTGGTCGAAGCTCTCAACAGCAGGACCAAAGGTGCTCAGCAACACTCCCAGAGAGTGAGAGAATTGTCAACGAAGTTGGGGAAGTGTTTAGGACTTGACGGAGAAGAGTTGAAATCCCTGGGTTTGGCAGCCTTGATATTCGACGTCGGAAAGATTGGCGTGAGCGACAAGATCCTCAACAAAACGTCATCGTTAACACCAGAAGAATATGAAGAAGTGAAGAAACACGTTTTTCACGGTGCGGAGATTCTTTCACAAGTGGAAGAGATACCACAGCAGGTGATCGATGCGGTCCTCCATCATCATGAAAGATGGAACGGCGGGGGGTATCCCGAAGGGCTCTCAAAAACGGAGATCCCGCTCTTTGCGCGAATCATAGGCATTGCCGACGTCTTCTGCGCCCTCACTGAGGATAGACCATACCGCCGTGCCATGGCAAAAGCAGAGGCGATGGATTACACGAAACGTGAGAGCGGAAGGCTCTTCGATCCAGATCTCGTTCGTTGTCTTGAGGAGGTAGAGCGTGGCTGACAGTTTCTTCATACTCTGGTTGGGCCATCTTTTTGGAGACTACGTGCTACAGAACGGCTACATCGCAAAAAGAAAAGAGAGAAACCTTGGTGTGCTCTTGATCCACGTTATGCTGGTTGGAGCAAGCCATTTACTGTTCTTCTTGCCCAGCTTTAACGGCAATATTCTTGCCGCTGTTGGCTTCGTTGTGGCTGCTCACTTTTTGATAGACTATTCCAAGTTCCGTCTCTCCAAATTCCAATGGGTTTCAACACCGTGGTATTACTTATTCGATCAAGGGCTTCACATCTCAACGTTGTTAATAGTGGCACCTCTCATCGCCTATCAGCAAGCGTTTTTCAACGGTCGTCTTTCCTTGATGATCTGCGCTGCCATTTTAAACGCCTACGCATGGGGCATCTTTGCTCACCT
>QNAP01000033.1 GCA_003641795.1 Thermotogae bacterium
AAGCACGACGCTGAATCTTCGCGTGGGTCGTTTTGTGGATGCGAACGAGGGAAAAAGCGAGTGCGAGCTGCATGATCGTGAGGGATTCACCACTTCCTCCTCTTTGTTATGTTCGTTGTCACTGATTTTTGAGACACCCTATATAACACTATAACACTTGCGACGGATCAAACCACATGCGTTCTTCCTCACAGTAAAGCTTTTCCTGTCCTCTCTGCGATTTGTAGTAGAGTCTCCTTCCACAAGAAGGGCAGAAGTGTTGTGAAGGTTCGTTCCACCCCATCCAATCACATTCAACGCAAGCCCAATAGTATCTGCCTTTCTTACTTCTTCTTTTTTCAACAATACCCCCACATTTGGGACACGTTCCCCGAGCTCTAACGTTTCTGGTGTAGCTGCACTCAGGATAGGCGGAACATGCCACAAATTCACCGAATTTTCCCTTCTTCAAGACCAGCTCCGAGCCGCACTTAGGACACTTCTCACCCAATCTCTCTTCGCCGCGTTTCGTAACTACTACGACATCATCTACAAGGAGCGCTCCTGTAGGGTCCACATTCTCGGTCTTTCCACAGCCAACACAACGTAGGTACGGGCCAAACTTGCCCACATGAACTTCCATAACCTCACCGCACGTTTCGCATTTCGCGTTGCTCTTGTAAACGGGACTGATCTCGCGAGAACCGACTCTTCCCTCCACATCTTTCAAAGAAGGGCCGAATTCCCTGTAAAATTCCTCGAGCACCTTTAATCTACTCTTGTGGCCATACTCGATCTCATCCAATTCCTCCTCCATCTTCGCAGTGAACCCCACGTCCATTATTCTGGGAAAGTATCGCTCGAGAAAGTCCACAACGAGGAATCCTATCAGCGTGGGGATGAGTTCCCTTCCTTTTTTCACCACGTACTCTCTATCTGTAAGCGTGGATATGATCGTTGCATAAGTAGAGGGCCTCCCTATTCCATTGGTCTCCAATGCTTTCACTAAGGATGCCTCTGAGTACCGTGGAGGGGGACTGGTTGTAGCTTCTTCTGTGAGTAGCTCGAATCTCTCGATCTCCTCTTCTTCTTCAAACTTGAGGTCAAGAACCTTCTCCTGGCTTGATCCAAAAACCCTTTCGAAGCCATCAAAAATTCTTTTTTTGGAGCTTATCTCGAACCTGTATTTGCCATCTGACGTCTCCAAAGCGAAAGCGGTTTCTTCGTAAAGTGAAGGCGACATCTGCGAAGCCATGAAACGCTTCCAAATCAAGCTGTACAGTTTAAGATGATCTCCCTTTAAAAGCTTCTTTGCAGCTTCGAGGTCAAGATCAACGTACGTCGGTCTAATTGCTTCATGAGCATCCTGCACATTAGCCTTGGTCTTACTCTTTCTTGTCCTCTTTTCCTTTCCACCAACGTACTGAGATCCAAAACGGGCTTCGATGTACTTCTGCGCAGCATCCTTTGCCGTCTCAGAAACACGAGTTGAGTCGGTTCTCATGTACGTGATGAATGCCACATTCCCTTCCGGTGTTTCCATCCCTTCATAGAGCTGCTGAGCAATCCTCATGGTTTTGGCAGCACTCCATCCCAGAAGGTTGTTGGCATCTTGTTGCAAGGTGCTGGTGATGTAAGGCTGCGGAGGGGTTCTTCGTGACTCCTTTCGAACTACCGACACTACCTTCAAAACAGAAGATCGTATATCGTGAAGAATGACATCGAGTTTTTCTTGGCTGCTGGTATCCTCGGGCTTAAGCTTTTTCTTTCCAATTTTCACCAGCGGGACTTTCACCCCGTTCACCACCACATAGATTTTGTGGTAATGAACGGGTTCGAATACGAATATCTCCCTCTCTCTCTCACAAACGAGCTTCAGCGCAACTGATTGTACACGACCAGCACTCAGGCCACGCTTCATGAGTCTCCAAAGAAGCGGACTCAGACCGTATCCGACGATTCTGTCGAGTATTCGCCTTGTCAATTGGGCATCGACTTTGCGAAGATCGAGTTTTCTTGGACTTTTGACGGCCTCCTTTATGACATGCTCGGTGATCTCGTTGAAAACGATCCTGATGGGTCTGGATGTATCGAGTTTGAGCAATTCCGCAAGATGCCAGGCGATTGATTCTCCCTCTCTGTCGTTATCTGGAGCTAAAAGAACCTCTCTGCCTTTGGACATCTTCTTGATCTCGTGTACGAGGTTCTTCTTGCCCTTGATCAACACGAACTTTGGCTTGAACGCCTTCGAAATATCGACACCGAATTCCGATGCTGGCAAATCTCTCACGTGTCCCTTCGAAGAGACAACCTTGTATCCATTTCCAAGATACTTTTGTATGGTCCTAGCCTTAGCAGGAGATTCAACTATGAGCAGTTTGTTCATATCAGCTTGAGCACCTCTTCTTTAAGTTTTTCGAGTGTTCGAATTTCCTTGCTCTCAATATAAACGCGGATTACAGGTTCAGTTCCGGAAGGCCTCGCAAGGAGCCAGCTTCCAGCTTCCTCAAAGGCGTAGAAGTAACCATCTAACCGGTTCCTCTCCTCTATCTTTAAGCCCGCAAATTTGGTATTTATATGTCCAAATTTTTCCAAGATGGAGTTCTTTTCTTTTGAACTCTTGAGCTCCAGGTCTATCCTCTCACTGTGAAAGTGGCCATACTTTCGACGAAATGCTTTCCTAATTTCAGAAAGCGGCTTTCCTTGGATTGCCACCATTTCGAGGGCAAGCAAGCAAGCGAGGATACCATCCTTCTCCGCCACATGGTTCTGAATCGTGAGTCCACCACTTTCCTCCCCAACGACCACGTAGCCTTTTTCCGTAGCGAGAGGTCCCAGAAACTTGAATCCCACCGGCGTGATCGTGCAGGTTTCGCCGTGCTCGACCGCGACGGCCTCCACAGCCCTACTGGTAGCAATACTGCGCCCCACAGGGCCTTTCAATCCCTTGAACTCGTACAAATGCTCTGCCACCAGAGCGATGAACTCGTTTGGAGAAACGATCTCGCCCTTATCGTCAACTATACCAAACCTGTCCGCATCGCCATCTGTGACTATGCCTAAGCCAGCACCCGTTTCTCTCACCTTACCGGCCAGCTCTTTCAATCTTCGCGTATCTGGCTCCGGACGGTAGCCGCCGAAATATGGATCTCTGTAATTGTGTATCACCTCTGTCTTCACACCGTACCGAATGAGTATCTCATCCAAATAGCCTATGGATGTGCCATAGAGAAGATCCACGACAACTTTTAGATCAGTCTTACCGATGGCTGAAAGGTCTACAACCTTTTTCAGCGACTCGAAGTAGCTCTCCTTTGGGTCGATCGTTACCAGTAAACCTTTAGAACGAGCCTCATCAAGATCGATATAAACGATCTTCTCCCCTCGATTCTGTATCTCTTCTATCAGTCGTTCTATCTCTCCCGTGACCTTAGGCAACGCTGGACCGCCAGTTTCGGGGTTGAACTTGATCCCACAATATTCCGGCGGATTGTGTGAAGCCGTTATGTTCACCCCACCAGAAAGCCGTTGCGAGACTACGGCATGAGATATTACCGGTGTGGGAGTGGGCTTTTCACACAAGTGTACACTCACTCCATTGGCTGTTAAAACACCTGCGACTACTTCGGCGAAACGTTCCGTCATGAAGCGTGTATCGTATCCCAAAACCACTTTTGGTTGTTCGTGTTTGGAGGATAGATAAAGAGAAATCGCTTTGGAAACCTTTCTCACGTTCTCGAAGGTGAACCCGTCTGCGATGACGTCACGCCATCCACTGGTTCCGAACTTGATTTTCATTCCTCCTCCCTCCCCAAGTAGATCTTGCGCCCCAAGAACCTGTCGTAATCACTCCAGGCAGATTCAGCTTGAGCTGAGCTTTCTATCCTCCTGAGCTGAGCGATCTTAGAATCGAGGTCGTCGAGCATGTGGAGTACGAGAGCTTCTTTCGTCTTCGGGATCACGGGCGAACCAAACTCCAGCTCGCCATGATGGGATACCACCATGTGTTCGAGCTTCAATACGAGCTCCCGCGGGAAGTCCTGGATATCCCCGATCTTCTCCATTAGCATCTGGATCCCCATCACTATGTGGCCTACCAGTTGCCCATCATCAGTGTGATCAACCCCCGCCGGGGAAATCTCATACGATTTAATCTTTCCAATGTCATGAAGTATGGCCGCAGTGATCAAAAGATCCTTGTCAAGGTCTTGGTAGATTTCGCATACTTTGAGCACAAGTCTCGTGACGAAAACGGTGTGTTCGAGAAGTCCTCCAACGTATGCATGATGCACTTTAGCAGCTGCCGGAGCTTCCATGAACGCTTTTTTGATATGAGAATCCAAGAGCATCGTATCCAGCAAATTCCGCAAGAAGCGATTCTTCACCTTGGCTTTGTATCTAAGGAGTTCGGCAAAGAGCTTCTCCGTATCGTACTCGGTTCTCTCAAGAAAGCGCGAAGAATCCACCTCTTCAAGATCCATCATCCTTATGGCATCTCTGTCCGCATCGATCACGATCTGCAACCTGTCTTCATACACCACAACCTTGCCACAAACCTCGATCACTTCACCAATTCTGAGACGGTTGTTGTTGTACACAGCGTTGTGCCAATCTATCGCTCTGATCTCACCGGTCTTGTCCGCCAGAGTCATCAAAAGGTATGGTTTGTTGTCACGAGTGTACTGCAAACGCTTACTGGCCACCCTAAAAGGCAGTTTTATTTCCTCGTTCGGTTTCAATTCCGCAACATACTTCTCAGCGCTAACGAGCCGCCGTATCTCTTCAGGGAAAGCATCCCCCAGCTTCAACGCAGCACCTCCGATCCTTTTTCAGTAGTACACACATGCTCAGCAAGTAGGTCAAAAAGCCAATCTCTGTCTTCAACACTGGAAGGAATGGCCACTTTGAGATCATCAACGTATACTATCCCTCTCGCTCTGTCGAAGCCTTTAATGGAAGACAGGGAAATCTCTCGCCCCTCGTAGGACAACACACGTCTGTTGAGATCTAACACAACAGCGAAGCGCAGGTATCGAGACAGTCTGAAGACCACGAGAAAATCCAGCGCGAACACCGTTATGATCGTCCACAATCGCACCGGTGTGTAGACAAAGAGGATTTCGGAAAGAAAAATGAGCGCTACTATGAGCGCCCAGACGGTGATTCTGACGTGTCTTCGGTATCTGAACCTGTGGACCATGATCTTAAGCTACTCTCTTCACTTTTCCCGCCTTGAGACACTTGGAACAGACCCGTATTGTCTTGACACGACCGTCTACCTCTACTCTTACCCTTTGAAGGTTTGGCTTCCACCAGCGGCTCGACTTCTTGCTGGAATGGCTTACCTTGTTGCCCGAACTCGGGCCCTTGCCACAAACAGCGCAAACCTTTGACATCTCCTCGTTCCTCCTTCCGTACTCTCACACACGCCCACGCATTATACTCCAAACGTGTTACAGACAGCGAACAATTTTCAGAATGCACCGCCACCACCACTACCTCCGAACCCGCCGCCCCCGCCGCCAAAGCTGGAGCCACCGAATCCGCCGGAACCTTCCCCAGATCCTTCGTATGCCTTGCTGTACGCGTGGATGAATACTCCCCTCGGGCCGTGGTACCAACCACGATCGTAAACAATGAGCGGCGGCAGCGTCATCCTTTCCAATTCCTCCCTTGGAACCAATTCCTTCATTGACTTACTAACAACCTCAGCAAGCCCCAACGCTGTTCCGTAAACAAGATAATCCTCCCAGATCTTTATAGAATCGGGTGGATAGGTGGAGAGAAGTGAGAAATCTCGAAGAAACCTTTCAAACGCTTTCCAACGAAGGTAGTAAACCCTTCCCTTTTTGCTCCACCGGGCGAAAACGTCGCGTGGTAGGAGCATCGGCGCAAGCCCTAACACGGCCATGAAAGGTGCCGATATGTAGGACAATCTCGCCGTGGCGATCGAAAGCTCGGAAAGGCTTCCACTCAACCCAATAAAGGCAAGATAGACCGATATCAACAAGCCCACCACTCCCACCAGTATTGCCAGGTTGGCTCCAACAGATATCATATAATACAGCTTCTTCGCTTTCGATGCCACAAGGGACTTCCAAGCTGAATAACTGCTTATCAAGTCTTTGGCCCTTTTTCTATCGTTGAGGTCCGATTTTAACCCGCCCCAGCTGATCTCCGCCCCTTCTTTCCTTCGATCGTCGAAGAAGATTTCCAAAATCAATTTTTCTTCGGGTGTCTCAAACTTCGACGGATCGAGAAGTCTTAGACCATCAACCTTGGAATCCTGGACGACGAAAGTCAAAGCCTTTCTACGAACCAACCTGAGGATAGCTGAGATCAGTCCATCACCATCAGGCTCTGAACAATAGCGTTTGACGATCGCGTTGACTAATTCGGGTGGATCGTTGGTGGGCAACTCCCTCTCGTAGATGATCTCCACGTCCGTCTTGGATTCTCTTCCAAGCATCAGGTATATGAGAAGCAGAGCGAGCGGTACCGAGAGTATGAGTAAAAGGTGATTGACAAAAGACCTTTGAGCTCTTTTTAAATAATAATCGCTTCGAGCGATGAGAGATTCAAAGCTCTCGTCCAAATAGAACATGCCGCTGAGCACTTCCTTTGAAAAGGCATCCGGCGAGATGAGAAGCCTCATTCCCACCTGTGTCTTAGCGGGTATTTGGCTTATATCAACTATAGCCGAAGTCCCCAGGTTCTGTATCTGGTGCTTCAACCCTGATGGATAAACTGCCACGAATTCCAACGACGCCGGGGCGCTTATCTCAACCACCATCTTCTCCACAGGTGATTCCCATCCTTTGCGCCATATCGCCTGGTTGAAAAACTGAACCGTGTCTCTTGCTCTCTCCAGAGCTCCAATCAGTTTGTAACTCACCACGAGGGTTAACCGATCCCCGCTGGAAGATGGTCTCGTTGGAGTCTCGTGAACCCAAACGCGAAAACCCACCTCTTTGCTGTTTCTTTTCAACCACTCAGTACGCAGGGCCGGCTTCCCTTCAAGCTGAACTTGCACGTCCGAAATGACCGGATGTCCGACAATGCTGTATTCGTAGTGAACTCCCCTGTAAGGTCTTTGCATGAGATATGTAATCCTCTCTTCAACGTCGATCGTACCATCTCGATTGATATGGTAAATCAATCGAACCTCGGGCAACCTGTAAACCGATCTATGTGACGGCCAATACCACGTCGCGAAGAAGTAGATGAAGACGATACCAAAGCCCACCAGCGAAAGCAACAAAATCTTTTTGCGCGTAGTCACACCCCTCGAAATATGTTAGCATACTCTACACCTCACATCTCAAACCGTCGAGAGGTTATGGATCATGCTTGAACTTAATAAAGTCTATCGTAGATTGCTGAATATCTACGGGCCCCAGCATTGGTGGCCGGCTGAAACGCCTTTCGAGGTTCTTGTGGGGGCAATCCTCACTCAAAACACAGCATGGAAAAACGTGGAAAGAGCTATTCGAAATCTCAAAGAGATGAAACTTCTACAACCAATAGCCCTTCTCTCCGCTCCGTTGGAAACACTTGAACAAGCCATAAAACCCGCAGGTTTCTATCGATTGAAGGCAAAAAGATTAAAGGAGGCTACGAAAGCTTTTAAAGAGCTTTGGCCTGCCGATCACATGCCTCTCTTGAAACTGCGAAGCCGCCTTCTTCAGGTCCACGGAATTGGCCCGGAAACGGCTGATTCCATCATCCTCTACGCTTTTGAGAAACCAACGTTCGTGGTAGACACCTACACCAAGCGATTTTTCCATCGGCTTGGATTTTTTAAAAGCGAGAAAACACCGTACGAAGTAGTAAAACGTTTTGTAGAATCACAGATCCCACCCAATCTCCAGCTCTACAAGGAATTTCACGCACTCATAGTGGAACATTCAAAGCGCTTTTGTCGAAAATCTCCTCATTGTGATGAGTGCCCGTTGGTGGAGTGCCCGAGAAGTTTTTTCACTGCCGGGATTACCACTTTCGACCACCCTTCCAGCGCGTCGCGATAACGTGCGAGGTCGTTAACGTCTATCCACCAACTTTCCATTTGGTCCTCCTCTACGACTCTTCTGAATTTCAACTGCAAAAGATAAGCAACTCCCAGGTGAACACGCCCCACTTCCGTCGACGGATCGTTTATGATACCCAAATAATTCTCTTCGAGGATATCAGCATCCACCTCTTCATAGAATTCTCTACCCTTACCTCTGAGGAACGCTTCCAACGGATTGGTCGCGTCATCGGTATTTACGTGGCCGCCGATGCCAAGCGAGTACTTGCCGTGGAGCCGTCTCTCGCCCTGTTTCTCAGTCCTCCGCATTAGAAGAACCCGTCCTGTCCCGTCTGTTGCGATCATGTACGGAATTACTTGGCGCAAGGTTTCGTCTCGTTCGGCAACGCTTCTGATTATGAAACGTCCTCGTTTCTCGATGACTCTGGCCACATTGTGGAAAGGAATGCTCACAAGACCTTCTCTACCCCCCAGTAGGGAGGTAACGTCTTCTGTCGGAACCACCAAAACTCGTTCATCCACTGGAATCACCCTACAGTGCACTTAGACCATCCGCAGTTCATACAACTCATACATCCTTCCTGATTCACTAAGCTGTTCTTGCTCAAACAAACGGGACAATAGGCGTTTCCCTCAGCATCTACGTAATAACCGTTCATCCATTTCAGATCGTTAGCACGAACGAACTTCTCGATTTCTTCTTCCGTCTTTCTCGTACCATCTATGTGTATGAGTTCCGTTTCCGCTTCTTCTTGAGGCCCCCAAAGCTCAATGAAGTCGTCAACTGCCTTCTTTATCTCTTCAGCGATTCCTCTGGCATAATCACCTCTTACCTTTCTGAGCTGCTCTAAGATTTCTTCTAACGAGACCCCCGCTCTCAACGCTATGGACGAAAGCCTACCTATAACTTCTGACGCCTCGCTTCCGTTGGAAACGAAGATTTCGATGGCTTCTCCATTGTCGTCGAAACTCACCGTGATGTAAGTGGTTCCATCCTCCCGCTTGAATTTTCGGGTGACACTTCTAAGGCTCTCCTTTCTGGGTCTGGCACGCAGTTTGTGCTTCTCGTCAAGCACGAAGAACTGCACCTTAGGCGCATCTTTTGTCTTAAGCTTCTTCATGGAGGTCAGCACCTGGGTCTCGAGACTACCATCCCTGTAAATAGTCAGACCACGCACGTTCAATTTCATGGCTTCAAGATAAATATCGAGAACATCTTCCACCGCAGCTGCATTGGGCATGTTTATCGTCTTGCTGATATTGTTATCCACGTACCTTTGGAATGCGTCCTGCATGAGAAGATGGTCCATAGGAGATATGTCGTGGCTTACTACAAAGACCTTCCTGATTTCTTCCGGTATCTCATGAATGTTCTTAAGGCTCCCCTCTTCGATGATTCTCTGCTTTAGATCGTCGTCGAGGAGATTACCAAGACGCTTCATCAGTATCTTGTTCACATAGACGAGAGGCTCACGCGTGCCATCCGAACGGTTCATGTACCGAGTGTAGGCAAGAAGGAAGTTAGGTTCGAGACCACTGGAGGTGTCAGCGATGTTGGATATAGATCCCGTAGGAGCAATGGTGAGCAGTGCCACGTTTCGCTTCTTACCGAGGGTGTGCCTGAAGAGTTCTCTCAGATCATCGTCATAGCGTGACAATCCCATTGCAAAGGGTTTAAAATCTGGATCGTTCCATCTGCTCAGATGGAACAAAGGGAAGTTTCCCTTCTCCTCGGCGAGCATAGAAGAACTCTCATACGCATTGAGTGCGATGAAACCCATAAGATCAGCGGCGAACTGTCGTGCTTCGGGAGTGTTGTACGGTATATCCAACATGTACAGAGTGTCGGCAAAGCCCATTATACCAAGGCCGAGTCTCCTCGAACCACGCACACTCTTGTCTATCTTTTCCAGTGGGAAAACGTTGACCTCTATGACATTGTCTAAAAAACGTACCGCATATTTCACAGTTTCAGCCAACGCCTCCCAGTCGAGATCACCATCTTCTCTCACAAACTTCGCCACATCTATAGAACCCAAATTACACGCTTCATAGTCTGAGAGACCGATTTCCCCACAAGGATTGGTGGAAACTATCTTCTTGTTCGGATAGAGAGCGTAGTACTTGTTCATCTCTCCAAGGAATGCAAGTCCAGGATCTCCACTCTTCCAAGCACTCTCGGCGATCTTGTAAAAGAGATCCCTCACGCGGACCCTTCTTTTTATCTCGCTCCTCGGATGAGTCAGCTCTAATTCACCATCACTGTGGAAGAGTTCTAACACCTTTTCCTTATTCCAAATGCCCACTGAGATGTTGAAATATCTGAGAACAGCATTCCCATCGTTGTCACGTTTGGCAATGATGAACTCCTCGATGTCGGGGTGAGTGATGTCGAGTATCCCCATGAGCGCCCCACGACGCTTGTATCCCTGTTCCACAACGTTGATGGCCGTGTTAAAAACGTGCATGAAACTGACTGGCCCACTGGCACGCCCGCTGGTACCCGCTACAGTGCTCCCCTTTGGTCTCAGTTCAGAGAAGTTACTTCCAACACCTCCCCCGGCTTTGGTGATCAGAGCATACTCCTTCACCGCTTCGAAGATACCATCGATGCTGTCTTCTACTGGCACCACGAAACAAGCACTCAGCATGTGAAGATGGTTTCGGGCTTTGAAGACCATTTCGTAATCCCTCAAACTCATCTCTTCAACGGGTTTCCAAAGAAGAGATTTTTCCACTCCTAGCCCTGCGTTGAAGAGAGTGGGACTGTTGGGTATGAATATCCTGCCCTTGAGCATTTCGAAAAATGTTGATTCCCAGCGTTTTATGAAATCGAGCCTTTCTTTTTCGTCCTTGTCCTCCAATGCGGGATTCTTCAGCTCACCCGCGGCGACAACGCGTGCAACCCTCCTGCAAACATCCTCCCACTTCATTTCAAGGTAGTTGTCCTCACGATCTCGCCAATAATAACGTTGCTTGAGAATCCGCTCAGCATTTTCTGAAGGCTCCACCTCGATCCATCGATTCACGACCTCGCTGTATCCCACTGTCATCCCTCCAACACCAGGTCTTTTTCTATTGGCAACGGATAATCTTCTATCTCCATATCTCTGAAGAATATCGACATCTCCCTCTGTGCGGATTCGACGGAATCCGAAGCGTGTATCAGGTTCTTTGTAACATTGACACCGAAGTCGCCCCGAATACTTCCTGGCGCGGCTTCCAAGGGATCTGTGGCGCCGACGGTGTGCCGAACGACTTTAACGGCGCTGGGACCTTCCAGAACCATCAATATTACAGGTGACGAGGTAACAAAGTCGACCAATTTTTGGAAGAAACTCTTACCGCGGTGTTCCTTGTAGAGCTCTTCTGCTTCCTCTCGCGTCATCCTCTTCATCTTCAACGCAACAAGTTTAAGTCCCCTTCCTTCGAATCGCTTAATGATCTCTCCAACGAGTCCTCTACGAACTGCATCAGGTTTTAAATACACAAATGTGCGCTCCAACATGATCACTCCCCTCAACTCGACTCGAGCTTTTACGATTTTACACCCCACCGTGTTGGCAACGTTTTAGAACACCTTTCCAGCAGCAGAGTATCTTTAAGCAACATATCGAGACTGCTTGATAAGGTAATTTCAGCATTTCTGACAGAAACCGTTACATTTTAAAGAACTCTTTAACATTATTGTATACATCATAGGGTTATCACGAAAAAGTGGACCTTCCACATTCAATGGCGGTACCATTGAAATATCTCAAAATGAGAAAGAAGGTCCATGTGAATGGTACCACATGAACTTACAAAAAGCGATATTGTAAAGATTATTGAGCAGTTGGACAGGCATTTGCCTTCACTTCAGAATCTCTCACGATCACCCAGCCTCACGAGCGCCGAGTGAGCATCCATACAAAACGACTTCGAAGCCGCACGGATGCGGCTGAGAGCGAAGCTGAAGCAGGACGCTGAATCTTCGCGTGGGTCGTTTTGTGGATGCGAACGAGGAAAAAAGCGAGTGCTTGCTGTGTGAGTGTGGGGGAAGCACCACCTCTTCCTTTTTCACATTGCAGAAAGCATGT
>QNAP01000034.1 GCA_003641795.1 Thermotogae bacterium
CTCTTACCTGGTTTTGGATGAGCGTTCTCATACCAACGGCAGCGATCATACCGAAGAGCAGGATCTCAATTCCGCCCATGACCGGCACTGGAATCGATCTCACCACGGCACCGACCTTGGGAATCATAGCCAGGATGATGGCAAAGATGGCAGCGATCCTCATGACCCAGGGGTTGAAGACCTTGGTGAGTGCCAGAACACCCGTGTTTTCACTGTATGTGGTGTTGGCCGGACCACCAAAAAGACCTGCCAAAGAAGTGGCAAGCCCGTCACCCATCAGTGTCCTGTGCATACCGGGATCTTCGAAGAAAGGTTTGCCGACGACTGCTGAGATGGCGAAGACGTCACCGAAATGCTCTACAGCGGGGGCTATGGCGACTGGAACAACGATGGATGCCGCATAAGCGGAGAACTTGGGCAGGTAGAAGTCGGGCCAACCAATCCACGCCGCGCTTTGAACCTCGGAAAAGTCGATTTTACCCCAAATAGCAGCGACGATGTAGCCCACTATGATACCCCAAATAACTGGGACCAACCTGTTGAATCCCTTGGTGTAGAGTCTGACAATGATAGCGGTCGCCAGAGCTACCAGTGCCAGCCACCAATTATTGCTTGCCATGTCGATCGCCACGGGGCTCAAGATGAGCCCGATGAGTACTATCATGGTTCCTGCGACCGCTGGTGGGAAGAGCCTTTCAAATCGCTTGACTCCGATAAATTTGATCAGAAGACCGATACCAAACTTCACTATACCTGCCAGAACCAGACCGCCTGTGGCGTAAGCTAAAGCGTTCTTGGGATCTCCGTTGCTTTGGTAGTAAGAAGTGACCGCGATGATGGGAGCGATGTAGGCAAAACTCGAGCCGAGAAACACGGGGACCTTCCATTTGGTGATCCAGTGAAAGAGCCATGTACCAATACCAGCAGTGAAGAGCGCGACGTTCACTGGTATCCCCGTCAGGTACGGAACCAGAACCGTAGCGCCGAACATGGTGAAAGTGTGCTGAAGACCGAGAATCACGAGACCTGCTTTGCCGACTTCGGCGCTTCGGTCTTCCTGAGGTTGGAGCTCCAGGTAACCTCTCTCCATGCTTAACCCTCCTCTACGTGAAATGTGTTACAAAGATTACGCCTTCGATCCTTCCTTTTCCTTCAAGGCCTTGAGAACTCTATCGGGGGTTATGGGGAGCTCATATATGTTAACACCGATGGCGTTGTAAATCGCCTGAGCGATTGCAGGAGGGATGGAGATCATCGGATGCTCCGCCACGCCTCTCACACCGAAGGAGCTCGTGGCTTCGGGGGTTTCCACAAAGTCTGCGATGAGCTTTTCAGGTGCATCGGCAATGGTGGGAATCTTGTAATCAGTGAAATTGATGTTGAGTGGCCTGCCTTTTTCGTCGTACATGACGCCTTCCATGATGGCGGGACCCATGCCTTGTACCATACCACCGATGACCTGTCCTTCAGCGATCTGCGGGTTTACAACCCGTCCAGGGTCGAAGACACCGACGAGACTCAGCACTCTGATCTCTCCGGTTTCCGTGTCGACCTCCACTTCAGCAGCTTCGGCGCCGAAGGTCCACTCGGCTGCCACGTTCCCCTGTCCCGTTTCAAGATCGAGGTTGGTCAGAAGTTCTGGTACGAAACTACCCCTTCCGATTACCGGCCCCCCTATGGCATGGCCATCGGGATAGGTGTAACCCATAACGATGTCTGTGAGCGGTATGTATAGCTCAGGTTTGTACTTGACGTATACTCTGTCGTCTTCCACTTCGAGGTTGTAAGGGGCCACACCGAGAACCTGGCTGGCGATATTCTTTATTTGGTTCAACGCGTCTTCAGCAGCCCTGTACAGCGCGTTGCCAACGGTCCAAAGAGCGCGGCTGGCCACCGTCTGCCACTCGTAAGGATTGGCGTCGGTGTCCACAGGCATGACCACGTGGATTTTGTCAGGCGAGATGTGGAGCGCGTCTGCGGCCATCTGGGTGATGGCAGTGTTGAATCCCTGACCAATTTCTTGGATGCTCACTTGAAGGGTTACCGTGGCGTCCTCGTTGAACTTTATGATCACCGATGAACCCGCGTTGGTTGGCATGGCAGGGGCTTTCTCCAAAGCAGCGATACCCTTACCGCGCTTCTTTCTGGGATCGCTGGGTTGTTCGGAAGGTTTGTGATACTCTATGAGCTCTGCAGCCTTCTTAAGACAGGCTTCGAGATTTCCGTTGTGCTCGTGGATGACTTGTCCCATGCTGTTGGTGAGCCCCGGTCTCAAGATGTTCTTCAGTCTCAATTCCAGCGGGTCCATACCGAGAGCCTGGGCGATGAGATCCATCTGACGTTCGGTAGGCCAGTGAAGCTCTCCATGTCCAAACCCTCTGAAAGCGCCACCAACGAAGTGGTTGGTGTAAACACCATAGGAGTCCACTCTGAGATTGGGAACGTAGTAGGGACCGGGTGCGGTGTAGCCAGCAGCTCTGACAACATTGGTTCCGTATTCGGCGTAGGCACCTCCATCGAAGTACATTTCCACCTTCCAAGCGGTGATGGTTCCATCCTTCTTCACGCCGCTTTTAACCTTCGCGTACATACCCTGCCTGACCACGGTTGCTATGATGTCTTCTTCGCGGGTGTAGATGAGCTTGACAGGTCTGCCCTTGACTTCCCGCGCTAAGGCGATGGCGATACCTTCCATGTTGATGCCCGCTTTTCCACCGAAGCCACCGCCAACGTATGGTGCAATGACGCGCACCTTGTTTCTTGGAAGATCGAAGGCCTTGGCGATCAGGTTTCTGAGTGTGTAGGGCGATTGAGCGCTGGACCAGACCGTGAGCTTATCGTCCACATCCCATTGGGCGATGGCACCATGAGGCTCCAGTGGTGCGTGGTACATTTGGGGCAGTGAGAATTCGTTCTCTATGATGAGATCTGCCTCTTCAAAGCCCTTCTCCAAATCTCCTTTTATCGTTTTGTGGTGGTGGAAGACGTTCCTTTCGGGCTCGATGTTGTATATGGGAAGCCGTTCATATTCTGCAAGCTTCGGATGAATGAGGGTTTCACCTTTGATAGCTTCTAAGGGGTCTTGAATGGCTGGCAGCTCTTCAAACTCCACTTCTATCAGTTCTATAGCCTTCTGTGCGATCTCCCAAGTGTCGGCGGCCACAGCGGCGATGGGTTCACCCACATATCTGACTCTGTCTTCGGCGAAGATTGGTCTGTCGACGAGGTATATACCCTGCCTTGCTGGGCATTCCTTGTGTGTTACCACAGCGCGCACTCCTGGAAATTCGCGGGCTTTGCTCACGTCGAGTTTCTTGATGACTCCGTGGGGGATGGGGCTTCTGAGAACTGCGGCGTATAGCATACCGGGGAAGAATAGATCGGTGACATATTTGGCTTTTCCCGTGACCTTTTCAACGGCGTCGACACGTTTCATGGATTGGCCGACATACTTGTTTCTCATCATTCAGCCCCCCTTTCTGCTGCTCGTTCTACGGCTTTGATTATACTGGAGTACCCGGTGCATCGGCAAAGGTTTCCAGATAGAGCTTCTATAATGTCTTCCCGAGAAGGTTTGGGATTTCTCTTCAACAGAGCTTTTACAGAGACGATGAATCCGGGGGTACAGAAACCACACTGAAGGGCTCCTTCTTCGATGAACGCTTCTTGCACGGGATCGAGCTTTCCGTCAGCACTGAAAGCTTCGACCGTAGTGATTTCGGCGCCGTCGGCTTCGGGAGCGAGCACCAAGCAGGAGTTCACGGGTTTGCCGTTGAAGAGAACCGTACAAGCACCGCACTCACCGTTTCCACAACCTTCCTTGGCACCTGTAAGGTAGAGTTTCTCTCGGAGTACATCGAGAAGGGTTTCGTTGGGTTTCACATCCAGTTGTACCGTTTCTCCGTTCACTTTGAAAGTGATCAGCATTCATATCGCCTCCTTGAAGAGCCCGAGCTCTCTGAGGAGTTTTCTCGGGAGCACCTTCGCCATCTCGTACCTGTATTCCTTAGTCCCTCTGGCATCGGTGATGGGAGAGGTGCTCTTTTGAACGAGGTTGCAGAATTCTTCCACATTCTCCGGTGTGAGTTCTTTCCCTTTGATGAACTCTTCCGCTTCGAAAGCTCTGACAGGTGTTGGAGCTACCGAAGCGAGGGCCACGCGGATGTCCCGGTTGCCAGATGGGTCGATCACCGTGAGAGCCGCTCCGATGGTGGAAAGGTCGAATCCCCTGCTCCGGCCGATCTTGTAGTACCTTCCTATCGCTTCACCTTCGAAGGGCACGATGATGGAGTAGATGATCTCTCCCTGCTGGCGGACGTTCTTGCCAGGGCCCGTGAAGAAGTCTTTGAGCTCCACGATCCGCTCGCCAGATTTGCTGACGAGTCTCAACTTGGCGTTGTGTGTGAGAAGACCAGGAACTGAATCGGCTGCAGGAGACGAGTTACCGATGTTTCCAGCGACGGTACCCCTGTTCCTCGTTTGGTAAGCTCCGATGCTTCTAACCCCTTGGTGGAACGTGGGGTAGTACTTGGCCACCTCGGGTACTGCCACCACTTCGTTGAGCGTCACGGCGGCTCCGATCTCGAGGCCTTCTTCTTTGGAGAATTTGACGAAATGCAATTCTTTTATGGCTTTCAAATCCACAACTGCTTTGGGTTTCAACGCTTTGTTGCGCATCTTCACGATGAGATCCGTACCGCCGAGCTGAGGGTAGAAGCCTTCGTTGGTGAGCAGATTCAAGGCTTCGTCGAGTGTGGTGGGTCTGTAGTAATCGAACGTGAAGGCGATCATTTTCTTACCTCCTTCCGGATATGTTTTATTTTACGACAAAATTGTCGTTGAAGTCAAATCCGTTCAAAAAACACGCGCGCGGGGGTACCATCCCCCCGCGCGGCTATTCCTTGCTTTATTCCACAACTACTTTGTTAGAGGTGCTGTTCACGGATAAATACCCCTCTTCCTTGTGGCGTAAGCCACTCTATCGATGGCCAATACGTAAGCGGCTGTTCTCATGTCAACACCGTATTTTTCCTTGGTCTTCATGACATCGTTGAAGGCATCGGTCATCATCTCTTCGAGGGCGGATCTGATTTGCTCGAGCTTCCAGAAAAATGCTTGAAGGTCTTGCACCCATTCGAAATAGGAAACGGTAACACCACCAGCGTTGGCCAGTATGTCTGGTACCACAAGTACGCCCTTTTTGAAGAGTAACTCGTCGGCCTCAGGGGTGGTGGGACCGTTGGCGCCTTCAACGATCGCCTTTGCCCTGATCTTGTCAGCATTACCCTCGTGGATCGCATTTTCGAGCGCTGAGGGTACCAACACGTCAACGTCAAGTTCCAAGAGTTCTTCGTTGGCGATTCTTTCCCCTTTGGGGTAAGTGACGACGGTTCCGGCTTCCTTTTTGTGTTTGATCAAATCCTCCACGTCGAACCCCTCGGGGTTGTATATGCCTCCCTTACTGTCACTGACAGCCACAACCTTCGAGCCGAGCTCCTGTGCGATCAACAGTGCCCCGAATCGACCGACGTTTCCAAACCCCTGTACAGCTACAGTAGCCTTCTTGGAATCTATTCCCAGTGCTTCCATCGCCAGGCCAGCACAAACCTTTACACCACGACCTGTGGCTTCTTCGCGTCCTTTGGAGCCGCCGAGGTCTACTGGTTTACCGGTTACAATGCCAAGGGCAGTGTGGCCAACGTTCATGCTGTAGGTATCCATGAACCAGGCCATGACATCGGGATTGGTATTGACGTCTGGAGCGGGAATATCGTTGTGGGGACCTATGATGATCTGGATCTCTGAAAAGTACCTCCTCGACAACCTTTCAAGTTCCCTTTTGGAAAGTTTCTTCGGATCGACCCTGATACCACCCTTTCCACCACCGTATGGCAGATTCATCACGGCAGTCTTCCATGTCATCCAAAAAGCCAGGGCTTTGACTTCATCCAAGTTGGTGTCGGGATGGTAACGGATACCTCCTTTGGCAGGACCACGAGCAACGTTGTGTTGCACGCGATAGCCGGTGAAGACTTCGATGTGGCCGTCGTCCATCATGACCGGGAACTCGACGATCAAAGCACGCTTCGGTCTTCTCAAAACCTCCGCTAAATCCGGTTCCAGGTCCATGAGTTCGGCCGCTTTGTTGAACTGCTCCACTGCCATTCCGTAGAGACTCTTCGCTTGCACGGTAATCCCCCTCCTGAAATAGGATAGTTTAGATTCATGTGAATTTCGTATCTTTCCCTTTAAAGATGGTTTAAGACCGACTCGATGTACTTGTTGAACAATTCCACAAGATCCGGTCTGCTGGGATGAACGAGTATCACCACGTCCATCGTCTCCACTGGATTAGATACGGGAGCGAAGGCACCTTCGAAAAATTTATCACTGATGTACTTCCCAACTTCCTGTTCGCAGAGGACGTAGTCGAGTTTCCCAGCGCTGAGATCATCGAAGCTCTCAAGGTCTGACAAATATTCTACCACCTTCGCTCCGGCGTTTTTGAGGATTTCCAGGCTTCTTCCGATACCGCCTTTAATGGTGCCGATCTTCAATCCCTTGAGATCGCTCAAACTCACGCGTTTGCCAGGATTTCCAAAGATCACGAGCTTGAATTGAGCGTAGGGTTTGCTTGCAAGGAAGCCTTCTGAGCTGAGAGCCGGGTTGGGCCACCCCACGTTTAACGCAACATCGAGGAGGTGCCTCTTCAGCATCTCGTGTATCTTCGACCAGGGTCTTCCTACAACGGTTAAATTCAAGCCCATGTTAGCTGCCGCTTTTTTCGCAAACTCCACGCTGATACCCTTCGGCTCTCCATCTTCCACGTAGACCCATGGGGGGAAAGCGTCGTCGTGTCCAACGAAAACTTCGTTGGCCTTCATGTGAAGTCTTCTACGTTCGATCACGATATCGCTGAGTTCTGCGATAGATTCTTCTACGGAAATGATCTCTTCTCTAAGGCGGGTGAAGTTATCCATGAGCCCCTGGAGCCTCTCGATGGTTGCCTTCATATCTTCCACGACGAAATCCAGCTGAGAAGTGACTTCCTTCAACGAAGAGGTACGCTCTTCTGATTGCTCGATGATAGCTCCAATGGCTGTGCTCACAGACTCTACAGCTTGGTCGGCGTGTGCCACCTTTTCCAGTACCTGGGACACACGTTCGCTCACCAATTCCTGCTCTTCATCTGCTTGGCTGACGGCTTTTCGCATCTCCTCCATGCTGTTCTTCAATTCCTCAATGATGGTGTTTATCGACTCCGCGGCCTGTTGACTGTCGAGCGCGAGCTTTCTCACCTCTTCGGCCACCACAGCGAATCCTTTCCCGGCTTCTCCTGCCCTGGCAGCCTCAATAGCGGCATTCAAAGCGAGGAGGTTCGTCTGCTTTGCGATAACACCGACAGAATTGCTCGACTCGACTACCTTCGCGAACGCTCCCAGAATTTTTTCCACTGCTTTGTCCACACCTTCGAATACCTCACCGACGCGCTTGACGTGACTTGCGAACTCCTCTACAATCCTTCTCACTTCGTCCATGTTCTTTCTGCTCATTTCAGCCGCTTTCACTACCTCCGTGCCTTGGCGCACCGTGGTCACTATCTCTTCGACAGCCTCAACGACTTGATGCCGAATCTCGGTTGTCTTTTCTCCATCCTTTTCCGTATCTTCGACGGATTTGGAAAGCTTTTCCCCAAATCCCAGCAAGCTTTCTCTGGTTTTCAGAACGAGTCCATTCAATTTGAGCAAGTCTTCAAAAAGGCGATCATCTTGATCACCTTGCAAGGGATTTTTATCTGAGTTATGTTGAAGGTTGTCGGGTGCTGAACGATCTGGTGCCGGTCGATGATCGTTCGAATTTGTTTCAGGAGGGCCTGAATGGAGCTTGTTGGAGAAGAAAACGAGTAGTCCCAAACCCACAAAGACTCCTATGGTTCCAAGCCACACGGTGTTTCCTCCTTTCTTAGCCCAGCTTTCTTACCACACCTTCTGCTAAGAGTTCGGGAAATCTCAGTTGTTGAAACTCCGATGGTAGATCCAAACGTTTCATATCACTGTGGTAAAGCGATTCTATCATGCTCATGGCGAATTCCAAATAACGCTTCGTAAACAAAAGATTTTCTGTGCCCTTCACACTGATGCCATGGCCCGGCACGAGATGATCGATATGCAGATCGTAGAGCCGCTCGACAGCCTCTGTCCACGCGTTCAAATCGCTGTCTTCCACTATCTCTGCATGAACGGTGGTGATCAGCAGATCACTTGCGAAGAGCACCCCAGCATCTTCCACATACGCCACCGTTAAATCGGGTGTGTGGCCACCAAGGTGGAAGAAGCGGACCGTTCGCGAACCCAGATCGACGGAAGAGCCGTCCTTGATCTTGATGAACCTCTCAAACGCAAGTCCCGAGAGTTCCCTGCCACTACTTCCAAGACGCGATCGAAGGTCTTTCAAGTAAGACTCTGGAAGGCTTTCCAACACCCTTTGGGTGTTTTCGTTCACGAGTTTTTCAAGGGGGCTCTTCATGGCACCGAAGGAATGGTCTGGATGATAGTGGGTCAAAAAGACGCCAATAACGGGTTTACGCGCGAGCGGATTGCAGAAGTCAAGGATCTGCTGGAATTTAGAGGGAAAAAGAGTGGAATCGACAATGAGGATCGAATCCTTGCCCACAACTATTCCAACATTTGAACCGCCTTCTTCGTTTTCCACCACGAAGATATCGGGGGAGATCTCTTTGATCAGAGTGCCGCCTCCCTTGCCTTCGATTCTTCTATCCAGTGAAGAATGGTTTTGTGGAAGAGTCCGTTGCTGAAGAGAAGCTGTCCTTCCGGCCAGTCAAGGTTCTGCCCTTTCCAATCGGTGACCATCCCCCCTGCCTCTTCCACCAGAACTTTTGCTGCTGCAACGTCCCAGATGTTGGCGTTGAAGGTGAGATATGCTTGTGTCCGCCCCGCTGCTACATACGCACCTTGAAGAGCGGCGGTCCCGTACATCCGTATTCTTCTGATCTTACGTTCGAGTATCCTCACCAATTTGTGCGTGTTGCCCGACTCATGAGAGAGTGTTAGTATCGATTCACGAGGGTTGGAGATTTTCGAGACGGATAACTTTTTTCCGTTCAAGAAGGCTCCTAAGCCTTTGCAGGCGTAGAAGGTTTCGTTCACCGCGGGATGGTAAACCACACCGAGTACTGGCCGTCCTTCCTTTGCAAAGGCGATGGAGACGCAGTAAAAAGGTATCTCGGCGATGTAGTTCACCGTCCCATCTATGGGATCGATCACCCAGACGCTGTCCGCATCTTTCGTGCGTACACCACTTTCCTCTGCATAGAAACTGTCTGAAGGGAAGCGCAGTTGAAGGTAGTCTATGATCCTTCTCTGTGCTTCCTCATCGAACCAGGTCACGGGGTCGGTCTCATCCTTCTTGAACGAAATGAGTTCTTTTGGTATGGTGCCGGAAGTGATGAACTTCCCAACGATCTGGGATATCTCTATAGCCGCTTCGAGACGCTTTTGGAGATCTCTCATATTCACACCACCCATCTCAAGTCTTCTCCGTTGACGGTCAAGATTCCTTCGTCAGAGGTCGGGCTCAACGAGAACCGTATCCCCGCTTTCTTCCATTTTTCCAAATTCTGCCTTTTGTAACCAAAGACTATGGGCTCGTAACGCTTGTCGTACCTTATCTCTATGTGATCTTCGTTTCTTGCAAGTTCAAGCGCAACCTTGTAAAATGCCACCGATTTGACCATGTGTCCCAGTGAAGGGTGATGGGGACCTGCTACGAGTCGAGCAAGCGCGGAAGCCTCTAAAAACAATCCGATCCTTATCACTCGCACTCCCGATCTTTTGAGGAGGCTGTAAACGGCTGAGCTTCTCTCTACCGCTTCTTCCAAACTCAGCGGTGTGTAACGACCTTGGAGAACCATTCGGTGGAGGGCGGTGCCCTTGAAGACGAGGGTTGGATGTATTCTGCAGGTGTCCACATTCAACTTGACGAGTTGTTCTGCCGAGTAAAGCTCGTCGAAGAGGGAGCTTTTGGGGAGCCCGATCATGAGATGTGCTCCAACGATGAAGCCGGAGGATTTCAAAAGGCGGATCGCCTTCTCCGCGTCGTTTCCGCTGTGTCCTCTGTTGGCAGCTTCCAATACCGAGTCGCTGAAAGATTGCACTCCTATTTCCACATGACGAACGCCGAATTCTTTGAGAATGGATACGATCTCTTTGTCGATTTCGTCGGGACGAGTGGAGATTCTGATGGAGCCTTCTCCACCCAACTTGTTGCGTGCCCAGCTCAGATACTCTACCAGTCTTTTTTTACTCAGACCCGTAATCGTTCCGCCGTAGAAGGCTACCTCTCCCACATCTCCTCTGGAGGCCCAAACATTGTAGAATGCCTCCAGTTCAGCGATCTCTGGGAGGTGATCCAAACCAGTTGCCGCATACTGGTCACAAAAGACACATCGCCGTTTGCAACCGGCGTAGGGTAAAAAAATGGGGACGATCGTTCCCTTTATCATCTGCTTTCTATCACTTTATCAACTATGCCGTAGTCCCGAGCTTCTTCTGCTGAAAGGAAGAAGTCCCTGTCGGTGTCTTTTTCTATCTTTTTTAAAGGCTGACCGGTGTGTTTGCTCAGAATTTCGTTGAGCAGGTTTTTGATGCGCATGAGTTCTTTGGCCCGGATTTCTACGTCCGTCACCGGGCCTTCGGCTCCACCAAGAGGTTGGTGTATCATCACCCTCGAGTTTGGTAGGGCATACCGTTTACCCTTGGTACCTCCTGCAAGGAGTACCGCCGCCATGGAAGCGCACATGCCGATACAGGTGGTCGACACGTCACATTTTATGTATTGCATGGTGTCATAGATGGCCAGCCCGGCGGTTACAGAACCTCCTGGAGAATTTATATAAAGATTCACATCTTTATCAGGGTCCTGGGCTTCGAGGAAGAGTAGCTGAGCCACCACCAGATTGGCAGCGTAGTCATCTATAGATGAACCTATGAATATGATCCTATCTTTGAGAAGCCTTGAGTATATATCGTAGGCCCTCTCGTATCTCCCTGTGGTCTCGATCACAATGGGTATCTGATCGAGGACTGATCGCTTTTCATCTCTCATTTTCCATGCCTCCCTGCATTTTCTTCATTATCCTACTCTTTGGAATTGGTAAAAGGATAACATGGCCACTGTCCATCAATACTACCGACTTCGTCTTCTTGCCGAAAGAGAGGTCGATCACGAGGTTCGATTCTTGGGCCGCTTTCTTCAGGGGTTTCACTATGCCCGATCCAACATCAAAGATGGCTTTTATCCTGTCGGATACCAAAAAGCACCCGGATGTTAGGCGAATCAAATTGTCCACAAATCACACCCCCGCACAGGATCATTATAGCATCTTGTGGAAATAACCACGATGGGAGTGGATTATAGGGTGTCTCAAAAGTCAGTAACAACCAACAATATCCACGACCTTTCTGGAAGGGCGGAGGATTTCGCATTGCAGAAAGCTTGTTGTGCTTCGCTTTCTTCCTCGCTCACACTCACAAACGGGCGAAAGTGGCAAATCCCACACGCTCACACAGTTCGCACTCGCTTTTTTCCTCCTTCGCATCCACAAAACGACCCACGCGAAGATTCAGCATCCTGCTTCAGCTTCGCTCTCATCCGCATCCGTGCGGCTTCGAGGTCGTTTTGTTTGGATGCTCACTCGGCGCTCGTGAGGCTATGTGATCGTGTGGGATTCTAAGGGGATAGAGAGAAAAACTCGCTACATCCGTGTAGCTCGGTGCCCGTTTGTATGAGTGCTCGCTTCGGCGCTTCGCAAGACAAGCTTTCTGCAATGTGAAATCAAGGGAGAAGGGTAGGAGA
>QNAP01000035.1 GCA_003641795.1 Thermotogae bacterium
CTTCATGGTAGTGCCCGTTTGTGAGTGCAAGCGAGGGAGAAAGCGAAGCACAACAAGCATTCTGCTATGTGAAATCCATATCTCTATTTCTTCGCGTGGGTCGTTTTGTGGATGCGAAAGAGGAAGAAAGCGGAGCACAACAAGCATTCTGCAATATGAAAACTCCCGCTTCCTCGCGTGGGTCACTTTGTGGATGCGAACGAGGAAAAAAGTAAATGCTTGCTGTTTGGGTGTGAAGGATTTATCACCGTTACACGGTTAGGTGTGTCCGAACCGTTATTCTGTCCACTCCCAGATGGTAAATATCTGCGTATCATGTGTCAATGGTGGCAGAGTCAAGAGTGGTTTACATCAGATCGCATCAGCAACTCTTTACCTTCGGACAACACTAACTGAAGAGCTTGTTCATCGAACTCTTCCATTAGGAAGAGGGCAAAATCTTCAAGAGTCTTGATCTTTCTGTTAGATTTGGCAACAACGAATGAAGCGTCGAACCCTCTCATCAAGCGCTTTGAGGGAATATTACCCATGTGAATAGCCCCACCCTCAGAAAACACGAGTTTTGCAAGAAGTTCTAAGAGAATTCTCATTGGAGGTGCTGATCTCAAACTCGCTTGATGAAAAAGAAGGGCGACTTCGATCTCCTTGAAAAGATTCGGACGGAACGGTCCGGTACCCAAATTCACCTGCATTCCCCTGCCCACGTATTCGTTCAACGAAAGTGTACCGCCATGCACAAGAAGCTCAAATCTTGGAGTTTTAACCACCGGAACATTTTTCACTGCCAACACATCGAGTTCGATATCCGTCAATCCCCATCCATGTACAATGACAGAATTCTTGGTGAAAACCCCGGCTTCACTGAAAACTTCCACGCCTTTCCGACCTTCCGCCTTCATGAAGGCATTCTCCAAGAAAGAAAAATCTACGATCACGTAGCGGAAGATGCCATGGGGTTCGTACTGGGCAAAGAGCCCGTGTTTTTTATAAAACGTCTCATCGAGAACAACGAAGAGGATCTGTCCAGCTTCGACAACCGCTTTCAACATTTCCTCTTCCACTTCTTCGGACATCACTACCGGTCCTACGGTTATGGGAATTGGAAACATCTCAACACGATCGGGTACCGTAAAAACACGGGCATCATCAAGCCATGGCAGAGCAAAGGAGGCCTTTCCAATTCCCAAGGACAGGCAGTCTTCCACAGCTTTTTTCAGGATGTCCACAACCTCGTCATCCCGATCCTTCCAGTACTTCCTTCCCTCGAGGATAACGTTTTTGTAGGTTTCCAAGGTGGGGTGACTACGGAAGGACACTCCCATCCAACATTCCAACGGCGCGCTGAGGTCCACGTAACTGTTAGTGAGCTGGGGGAACGCAACACAGTTTGGAAACTCCCGTATTTCTGCGCCCTCTGGAAGGGACGCTCTTTCCACCTCACCTATCTCGAGAATCTGACCATCATCCACCAAGATGAAAGAGTCTTCTATTAATGGAGATTTCGGATCGTTGGTGAAGGTGGTTACTCCCAAATAGCCCTTCAAGTGATATCCCCCTTCCACACACGAATCGCAAATCTGACCACACTGAAAAACGATCGAGCTCGTTTCCGAGGTTCAAGAACTATTCTGTAGAACCATTCTAACCCCATCACCCGTATTAACCTCGGAGCTCTTCTCTTTACGCCGGATATCACGTCGAAGGCTCCTCCCACTCCAACTGCAAGCTTAACCTGAAGGTCACCGAAGTGGTCCCGGATGAAAAACTCTTGTTTGGGCACACCCATCGCCACGAAGAGTAGATCGGTTTTGTTGAGCCGTATCTGGTCCGCAACAGCTGCATTTTGGGATTCATCGAAGTAACCGTGCATCGTGCCAGCAATTAGAAGAGAAGGGTAGTCCTTCTTCAACATCTCACCGGCTCTTTCCGCAACGCCTGGTCTGCCCCCAAGTAGAAAAACCCGCCATCTTCGCGACTGAGCGATTCCGCACAGATCTTTCATCATCTCCACACCGGGATATCGCTGGGTCTTCACTCCAAACTCCTTTCTAAGCAGATACGCGGCGCCCACCCCATCAACTGTAAGCAAATGGGCTGATTCCAAGCATTCTCGATACCCCTCATTGCTCAAAAACAGGTCGAGAATCGGTGCGTTGGCTGTGACGATGAAGAGTCGTTCACCATTGCCGACGCGGTCTACGATATAGTGAAGTATGTCACTACGCTTGCCTACCACGAATCTCAGATTTTTCCAGCAAACTTCCTCTACAATCATGCGCGTCGTGGACGTTCTTCCTTTCTGAAGAGTCGAATTAAAAAGCACCGTGGTGCGCCACGGTGCCCGAATTGATTCGAAACCGAAGTTTGGGACGAAAGATGCCGATAACTGGTGCCGAGGGCGGGAGTCGAACCCGCACGGAGCTGTCAACCCCAGCGAATTTTGAGTCCGCCGCGTCTGCCAGTTCCGCCACCTCGGCATTCTCTCACGGGGTACTGCCAAGATTATATCACGACCTCGGCCTTGAGGATGTGACATAACTCCACCGTCAAGGCATCTTTACAACCATTCAAAATAACGTAGGAAGACTTGTTGCGTCTACAGAAGCCTTTTTTATCGCTGAAAGCTTCCACCACAGGTGCCCAAGTACCCGTATTGACGTAGAATTTCAGCGTTCCACTACCTTTAAAGAGTCGATGATCACTTCTGTGAGAGTGTCCCAAAACGAGTCCATTGAGTTGGTCCGACGTCAGTTCCATAAGGGAATTATCCAGGCCGATGATTTCTTTTTTCTTGAATACGGGCACGACTCTCGAAGTGGAAAGTACCTTCCTCGCTTTCTTGAAAAGGGCATCAGACCGCTTGACTGATTGGAGGAAGGTAACGAATCGAACGACCTGTTCACCGAGTTTTATTCCACCAAAACGGTTGATAAAGAGCTTTGAAAAAAACCGAGCGGAGGGATAGTTGATTCTTATCCACTCACGCGTGATCGACGACTTTACCGCTTCAAAAAGTATTTTCATCCACGTTTCCACTAAATCCAACCCGAGATTGTAGGTTTCTGTAACGTGATCGAGCCACTTGACAGTATCGAGTTTTGGATTGACGTTGTCGTAGTCCTTCAGTACCTCTTCCGGTACGCCATGGCTACTGAGCACGTCGTCGAAATGTACCATCATGTATCGTGCAAGGTATTCGCTTATGGGAGGAATAACCTTCTTTCTCTTTTTGTCAAAACTCGGCCTGCTGGTGACATCGAACTGGTTCCCATGGATAATCAGAACCTTCCATTCGTCAAGGTAAAGATGGGAAACAACGGGAATTTCAACACCCACAATTTCCCACAGCTTCTCCTTCAGGTTTTGTGAGATGAGGAGATAGAAGTCGTGGTTCCCGACAATGTAGATCACGTTGTGTTTTCGAGCGAATTCTCCGAGACTTTGGAAGAAGAGAGGGTGAGCCTTTTGAAATTGTTCCATGATTTCGGGATCCGGCTCCTGCTTTTCGATCTCGAAGGCGTTAAGACTCACGTTTTTCATCTTCGTACTCTTGACGATTTCTAACACATCACCATTGAGTATGAGCTCGATATCTGGGTACCTTCGATCAAGCTCGTCCAACAACTTGGCAAACTCGTGATCGAGCTCGAAATCGTCTCTCCAACTGCCATCACCTACATGAAGATCACTCAGAACAACTCGCGTCATTCAGACGTTGAACCTCACTTTCAAGATGTCGCCGTCTTCAACTGGATGATCTTTCCCCACAACCCGAACTAAACCATGCTCTCGAAGTATCCTCTCCGAACCGTATTCTACCAGATCTTTGAACTTCATTATCTCCGCTTTGATGAATCCCCTCGCCATGTCTGAATGAATCTTGCCGGCTGCTTCCAGTGCAGAGGCATTCTCTTCTACCGTCCAAGCGTGTACTTCCTTCTCACTCACGGTGAAAAAGGTTATCAGTCCCATATGGCGGTAAATAACCCTCGTCAACCGTTGAACCACAGGTTCTTTGACTCCGTAAGCCTCCATAAAAGAGGATCTTTCTTTCTCAGAAAGCTCTGCAAGATCTCGCTCCAAAGCACCACAAAACTTCACCATGGGGTAATCTCCAAAAGTTTCCACCGACTCCTCAAGTTTTAGTCCCTGCTCGGACGTGTTGAGAGCCACCACAAAAGGTAGAAGAGAACAGAAGTTGAAGCCTGAGAGCTTCTTCCTCTCTTCTTCGGTGAGTTCAACTTTGTTGAGTGGAACCATGTCTTCTAAATAGTTTTTCAAACGCTCCAACATTTCGAGTTCCCAAACTTCGTGGGCTTCGAGTTTCCTCTTGGCGTTTTGAAGTCTGTGAATCCGATTCTCGCAGATTTCAAGATCTCTGAATATGAACTCTTCCAACAACCGATCGAGCTGGCTCTTCGGATCGAAGCATCCTTCAGGAAAAGGCACAGAAAAGTTTTCGAACGCGCGTAGCACCAGAACCAGAGCTTCGGCTTTCGAAAACGCGGAGAACGTTCGTATTTTCTCTTTCTGTGGAGCTTTGGGATCTATGGAGGGTGTATCGACGAACTCGAGGGTAGAGTGGACGACCTTCTTCGGATTGTAAAGCTTTGCGAGTTTTTCCAGTCTCGGATCTTGAACTTTCACCACTTTAACCTGGTAAGATCCCTGAGATTTGTGTTCACCCAAAGAAAGAGCATCGAAGAGACTCGTTTTCCCCACTGAGGGTAGTCCAACTATCGCAACTCTCATATCCTTTTCCCCCTGAAGGCTTCGTACAACTCAGAACTTACGAGTGAAACGGGATCGTTGGTGATAATCATATCCACTCTATCTCGGAATTGGAGATAGAGTTCCACGTCATCCACTGTCCAGAGCGCCACTTTAAAGCCAGCCACTTTTGCCGTTTCTACTAAATGTAGCAGCCTTTTCTTCCCAGCTTCCGCTATCAACTTGATAGGGAGATGGATCGAATAGACCCCTTGTTGCTTTGCAAGGTTCAAGAACCAATCCCAATTCTTGGGCCAACGCTTTTCCAGAAGGAGTCCTATGCGTATCCAAGGGAGCCTTTCTTTCAGTTCGTAGACAGCCGAATGGGAAAACGAAGAACAGATGAGCTTCTCGTATGGACGTAGCTTCAGTAGTTTAACTAAGCGGGGAACGACTTCCCGCTCCTTCAGCTCCAGGTTTATCCACAGATCGGTACGAATGAGCCAATCCCAAATTTCTTCCAAAAGAGGCATAGAACTGCGATCCCCTATTTTGATGGCCTTCAGTTGGTCCGATGTGAATCCCTTCACCGAACCTTCACTGTTGGAAAGGCGATCCAGTATGGCGTCGTGAGTCACGGCAATCTTCTTGTCCCTGGTGAGTCTTAGGTCCATTTCAAATCCGTCGGCATACACCTCACTGGCTCTGACAAATGCTTCCAGGGTATTTTCTGTGAAGAGTTTGGAATAACCTCTGTGCGCAAGAATCAAGGGCCTTTCTTTTTCATAGGCCACCGCTTCCCGCCTCCTTGAAGAACCTCCTCACCTCGCGCTCAATGAGATGAGGGACCATCCCTGTCAGTGGCAACCCCCTTCGTGCCCGCTCCCGGACCTGAGTAGCACTGAGCTGAATGATGGGAAGGTTTAACCAAAGAATCCTCTCGTATGCTTTCCCTAAGACTTTCCGGGCGTGCTCTTCGAAGGGTTTGCCACAGTAACGTGGGTAAACGGCTATCCGTGTTTCTCCTATCAGATCCTCGTATCTGTGCCACGTCTCGATGTAAGAAAGGGCATCCTCCCCTACTATGAAATAGAGGTCTTTTCCCACGTTTTCTTTGAACCACTTGACGGTTCTCAGAGCGTACGAAGGCGTCGGTAACTTCGATTCCACATCAACGACCTCCACCTTCTCGATACTGGAAAAGATTCTTCTAAGCCATGAAAACCGTTTCTCGAAGGGAGCTAAATCTGCTGAAGATTTGTGGGGAGGAACATAAGAAGGTACCACGAAGAGTTTTTCAAGGTCTAACTCCTCTATCGATAACGTGGCTATAACGATATGAGCATTATGCGGTGGGTTGAACGAACCACCGAGAATACCGTAGATACGGTATCACCTCGAAAGATTTCGAATGACGCAGAGATTATACCCCAAAATTCGAGCATTTTATCAAATTGAGGGGTCAAGGATGGATGTCTTTTACATGAACGATTTCATCTTTGTAGACTTCGACGAGGTCGAAACGAATGGATTCGTACCTTTCTCCATACGTTTTCAAAAACCACTCGGCCACTCTCCTCATCTTCTTCAACTTTCGAAAGTCCAGCCTCGACCGTGGACGTATCCGAGGTGAGGATCCCCCCTTAACTTCAACAAAGATCAAAGTAAGCGCTTTCTTGGCGACTATGTCAAGTTCTCCAAACCTTGTGGAGAGATTTCTCGCGATGATCCTGTAACCTTTGGATTGCAAAAATCGCGCGGCTATGTCTTCGTACTCTCTCCCTCTCTGCCGAGGATGCTGGAAACCTTTAAAAGTCCTTCTTCCTCCTCCGGGAAGTTTTGAACGATACCTTGGATATGTTCAAAAACTTTGATCTGGTCGCCCCTCAACGGAGCCTTCGATTCCACAGGTGTGTAAAGCGGTTCCACTTTGGAAACATCGAGTTCGTCCAGCATCTCCATATATGCCAGGATTTCGTTGAGGTCTTTTCGAAGTTTCTCGCGCTCCCGCGGTTTCAACGAAAGCTTGGCTAAACGCTCAAGTCTTTCAAAGAGTTCATCGTTTATCCTTATCTTCAAAACACTCACTCCTTGCACTTGCTCTTTTTGAAGAGTCCACATACATCTTCAACGGTGGCCGAAGTGGCTTGAAGATTGTCCTCTCTTACGGCTTCGTATATCTCTTTCCGATATATCTTCACTTCCTGTGGAGCGACGATTCCCAGCTTGACCGTTCCACCTTCGATCTTGAGTACCTTCACCTCTATTTTATCATCTATGATGATGCTCTCGTTAGCCCTCCGACTCAGTACCAGCACTGGTTTTCACGTCCTGATCAACCAATTTTCTGCTTCTTTCCATTTCATCAACGATACGATGCCTTATGGTGTAATTGGGATCATCCAGGATCACCTGTTCCCCAATATTTTCACGCACGTTTATGATCACCGGCGCGAGCAGGTTGACCGTTGCATCCTCTGGGCTGTCTTTCGGTATTACTACCACGCAGAGAACGAGGGCGTCTTTGACATCCTCCAGCTTCAAAAGGCGCTTGTCTGCCGGTGATATCTCAACTGAGTAATCAACTCTCACCAACCACGGATCGATAACCGGGAGGCTAACGTTTTCATCCTCCAGAGAAACGAGCCACTTTATGGGGTCCGTTCGCTCGTCTTGGATCAGTGCGTATCGGCGCAGATATTCGAATCCTGGTAATCCTTCGGGAAAGTCGATAATGTCTCTCTCATCGATCTCAATCTCCCCCAACCTTGTCTTTATCCGTTCCAAACCTCTCTCACCTCTCACCTGAGAAAATCCAAAAGCGTCGGCTGTAATACTTGAGCGGCGCTCTTCAAGGCTGCTTGAAGAGCTGCTTGCTTGGTTGCCAGTTTCGAGACCACTTCCGCAATATCCACATCCTGCTCTTTCGACAACACTTCGATGGAGTACAGTTGTAGATCGTCCAAACGATTCCCGAGATATTCCAAAAGTCTGGTGGTTCCGCCAATCTTGGCGGTAGCTTCCAAAGCTCTCTCGAGTGCCCGATCCACGCTCGCTATGTCAGCACTATTGAGGAGAACCCCCGCCGTCTCTTCATCTTCAAGGTGTTCTACAATCCTATCTATAGCTTTAAATATGGATTCCCCACTCTGTGTTACGAAAACTTCGTCAGCGGTCAGAGTGTACTCCACGCGCTGCCCCAGCACCACCGTGTCGAGGTTCTTCGTTCCAAGGGGTAAACCCAGCACGTATCTGCCGTTTTCGTCCTTGGTGACCGGGGGAACGTCGGAAGACGTTCCAGAAAAAATGTACCTACCCGCTACTTGGGTATTGGCTATGGTGACGATGTGTTCTTGAATTTCGCGAAGTTCGGTCACAATGGCCATTCGATCCGCATCACTGAGTGTACCGCTGGCTCCCTTAACCACCAACTCCTTGACTCGGTGCAACAAAGAAATGTACTCTTGCACCGCCGAGTCAAAGGAACCAAGGTAATTGTTGGCCATCTCCGCGTTCCGTCTGTACTGCTCGAATTGGCGCAATTTCGATGCCATGTCAGAAGCCCTGAGGGCAACCACCGGGTCATCGGAAGGGTATTCAACCTTTTTGCCAGAGGACATCTGGTTTTGGAGCTTGCCGAAGTCGCGCAGTATCCTGCTGATATTCCACTGAACCTGATCGTTCATCATGGAACGGGTTATCCTCATCTCATCACCTGCCGACCACGCCCAATCTGTCGATGATCCTGCCGATCATTTCGTCCACCGCGCTTATCACTCGGGCAGCGGCGTTGAAAGCGTGCTGGTACTTTATCATGTTTCCCATTTCCTCATCGAGGGAAACCCCTTTCACCCTCTCTCTTTCGGTGTCCACTTGTTTCTTCATGGCTTCTGCGTTGAGCTTCATACTCTGCGCTGTCTGACCTTCGATGCCGAGCTCTGCCACCACTGCTCCAAAGAATTCCGACATGCTCTCATCGCCATCACCCAGATAGCGCCTGAATCTGAGGTTTAGGTACTCTGCCACAGCATCAGTGTTGGATTCGCCTCGTGGGGCTACGGAATCTACAATCCAGTCACCGTTGGTATCGCGGGCTATACCCAGATCGACACCCAACGACGCTGCTAAAGCACTTACAGCATCTGATACGTCGAGATTCAACGTTATCCCGAGTTCATTGGATATGGTCAACAGATCTGCGTACTTCAACCTCTCCAAAAACCGGGAACGCTCCCACGTGGGATCCAGAAGTCTTTCCAGTGTGGACGTATTCCATTTTCTGTCTCCATCGTCCTCGATCAAGCCGAGACGTTGTAGCACCTCCGAAGGCGCTTCAAAGTAAAAGTTCGTTAAGTCAAGATCCGATCTTCTACCTGCTCTCAGATAAAACTTTCCGTGTGGGGAAACATCGGCCAGAATACCGGTTCCCGAAGCGTTTATCCTTTCGGCCATGGAGTTGAGGTCGTCCGATACGGGACTGACATAAACGGGTGTGGAGTTGATCCTGAACTCGAATCCTTGCTTTCTACACCGCTCTCTGGTAGAACCATTGTAAGTCAACCCCATGCTCGAGTAAAGGTTGGAGGTTTCATCCGATGGTGAGATCCGGATTTCCTTTGCAGCACCGAAGATATTCATAGGATCGCTGGTAACATCGAAAGCAACGTGCTCCCAGCTGTAGTCTATGGGCTCTAAAGGGATCATTCTGAGGTAACGACTCCCATCAGTCCAAGCAACAAGAGACGTGTCAAGCCCGGCTGTCGTCAACTGGTTGTTGATTTCGGTTACCAGATCGTTTAGACCGGTAACTCCAGAAAGATCTATCGAAACGTTGGCAACCCCTCCGTTCAATTCATCTTCCACCGTGAATTCGAGGGTTCCCGTTCCTGAAAACGTCGGAGGCGTGGATCCGAAATCCACCTCCAAGTAGCTGGCGGAGTAAAGATCGAAGACGTTTTCAAGGGTGTCCACAGATGATGTGTCTAAAACCTGGAGAGTTCGGTTCTGTGCGTTGACGAGAGCGAAAAGGCCGTCAGGATCGTGGAGTTCCAAACCGTTGATCTTCGTTGAAATGTCACCGTTGCCATCCCTGTAGAAAGGAACCAGATGTACCAGATCGTAGCTTCCATCCCCATTCGAGTCCACACCGATGGCCTTGAAGTACGGCAGTGAAGACAGTTGGGCAACGAAGTCGTCGAACGTCCCGGAGAGCGAGATCGTTGCGGCACTCTCCGTGTCGGCATCCAAGTTGCGTACAGATACATAGAAATCACGTGGTGATGATAACCCCTCCAAAGCACTTTCGAAATCCGTGGAGGTTATGGTGAGTACATCCTGCGGTTTAGACGGCAAACCAAGTGCCGATAGAAGTTCTCCCGAAGAAGTGTCCAAGACCAATCGGCCATCGAAAGACGTGGGAGAGTAGAGATAGAAGCGGTACTTCGTCGGTTCGTAATCTTCGTAACCAACTCTGAGCCAGTCGTACCAGCTCTTGGTATCGTCGTTTATCGAACTCATCACGTCTTGTAGACTCTGTCCCGTTTCGACGGTGATACTACCGTCTTCGGTTTTGGTAAACCCCTCATCCAGAAAGACAAGACTTCCCTTAGTGGACTTCAAAGAGATGAGGTGAGAGGAAGGATCACCTGTAAGTCCCAAAAGTCCGTTGACATACCTTACGGGTCCACCAGAGAGTCTGTTGTTCCCTGCCACTCGAAAGAGCCTCCAATTGTCGGTTTCGGTTCCGACACTTATTCCCTTGAACAGATCGATCCCCGTGGTGTTTCCCGACGAGTCGAAGCTCTCTCGATGTACCATATTGAAGGTATCCGCCAGATACACCGAAAGTTCGTCGAAACGTTTCATCAATTCGGGTATCCTTTCGTCCCTCATGTAGAGAAGCGCCTTGAGCTTCCCGTCGCTTATGTAGAGCTCGGAGTTACCCACCATGAGGATGTTGACTCCATCAGCTCCCTGCTCCCGGTAAACCTTCACTTCCATGTAAGAAGAACCGTTGAGAACGGCTTTATCTCCTATGTTCAAAAGTATCTGTCCGTCGGATTGAACTCGATAGGAAATGTTCACTAGATCCGAAAGCTGGTCTAATAGGAGATCACGTTCATCGAGAAGATCGTTGGCGGACACACCCAGAATCGAAGAAGTTCGAATCTTGGAATTGAGATCTGCTATTCTGCGAATTGTTGCGTTTATTTCGTTGGCGTGTGTGGCTATCTCTTCGTCTACATCCTCCCTGAGCTGCCGAAGGCGGTTGTAAAGGTCTTTAAAAACCGCGAGAAACTCCTCCACTTTTGAAACAAACCCGCGCTTGGCGGCAGCGTTGGTAGGGTCGGACATCACATCCTCAAGCCCTGAAAAGATATCGTCAAAGAATTTGCGAATGCCGCTTTCTCCAGGTTCTCCAAGGAGTTGTTCGATGAAGTGAAGACCGTCCATCACGCTTTCCCAGTATCTGTAGCGATTGTTCACCTGACGGTACTGCACGTCGAGAAATTCGTCCCTCACTCGCTCGATGGTCTTAACCATGGATCCTGTACCGAATTGAAGGGGTATCGACGGTTGGGTAAGGGTATTCACCGGTACTGGCGGAGTTGCCTGAATCACCGGGCGCTGCCTGGAAAATCCGGGCGTATCCACGTTGGCCACGTTGTGAGCCACCACGTTCATGGCCAGCTTGTGGGTGTAGACACCTAACATCCCGGTGTTAAGCAACCCGAAGAGAGTGAGATCAGCCACTCCAACCCCGCCCTGATTCTTCTGTCTCTTTGTCGTTCCCGTTTTTGTCGTAGACGCTGAGTGTCCTTCTGCTGTAGAGCAAACGCATCAACGTAGTCGAATACGCCATTTCGAACTCCAGCATCTCCTCGAGCCCTTTGCGCAGAAGTTGGAGTTCGTTAGCGGCTCGAAGCATGCGCGCCATCCTTATCATCATCTCTTCTCTGTTTTTTCC
>QNAP01000036.1 GCA_003641795.1 Thermotogae bacterium
GGTGAATACCACGTGTCCATGAAAAGTGATACTTCCAGACCTTTCTCGGTGGGAACCACCTGTACGCCTGGCACAGCTCCGAGGAGGTTGCTCACCACGACGAACAGAAAGAGCGTTGCAGCAATCGTGAAGACGGGACGAGCGAAGCGCTCATCCGGGATCATATCCTTCGTGCTGGTGTAAAGATAGTTGAGGATGTATTCCAGAAACGCCTGTCTTCTATCTGGAATCGGTTTGAAACCACGAAAGACCGGAGCAAACAGCACAAGAATCACGCCTATTGTGACCCAGCTCATGATCACCGTCATGGGATTGATTCTTCCCAAAAGCCCCCACTGAGGAATAATATCGACGATCCAACGTTGGCCTATGCCTTCTGGAAGGGTTACGCTTCTGGCTTGGAGAAATGCGATAGGTATGTAAACAGCAAAGAAGATTAACAAAAAGATCTTATCGCCTTTGGTCAGATTCAGCTTCACTGATCCACCTCCAGAAGAAGAAGATCGCCAACTTCAGATTCAACAACCCTACCACAATGGGTATCACTGACAACCTGTCTATCAGACCAAAGAGCGATACGATTATAACATTCAACAAATAACGCAAAGCGTATCCCGTACGTTTCACTTTCTTGACCAGCTGCCTTTCGATGGATTCTTTTAGAAGTTGGACATTTAACACAGCCAATCCGCCACCAACCAAGATGTACAGAGAGCGGTATTTCAAGAAAAAAAAGAGAACCGGGATCTCAATCAGCGTGATTATCGTTATCGCGATCGTGTACC
The DNA here is from genome assembly GCA_003641795.1 of Thermotogae bacterium. Lineage (GTDB taxonomy): Bacteria > Thermotogota > Thermotogae > UBA12178 > UBA12178 > UBA12178. The sequence goes on from QNAP01000036.1 coordinate 786, forward strand.
GCCTTGCGCTTTCGTTCAGCTCTTTCAAGCCTGTCCACTTCCTTCAGGAGGTATCTTATGCCGTTATAAAGTCCGGATGCAACGCCCAAAAACACGAAAACGATCAGCAACAGCTTGTTGTTGAAGGTCCATTTATCGAGGTAATAACCCGCAACGAGCGCTACCAGGATGTTAGAAACCACGATGATGCCAAAGGTGATAACCGTATTCAAATTGGAAAAAGTTCGAGGATCAAAAAACTTCAACTGGACACGCCTCCTATCAGTTCAGGGCGGAAATCTTTACGGGTGTTGAACGCATCGGAGACTTCTTTAATATGGGAAGTATCGATTTCTACAACTTTTACGTCTTCTTCTTCTCCTAGAAAAACCACCCGTTTCCCCCAAGGATCGTAAGCCGCACTGTGACCGTTATATCGCCACTTGTGAGAACCCACACAGTTTATTCCAACGACAAACCGTTGATTCTCAACAGCACGCGCTTTCAAGAGGGTATCCCAGTGTTCTACCCGTTCCACCGGCCAGTTGGCTATGAAAACGAGAAGATCCGCTCCAGCGGCATAAAGATAGGTCTCCACTGGAAAACGGAGATCGTAACAAATCTGAGGGAAAACCTTGATCCCAGAGATCTCCCAGGTAACGTAGGAGTCGCCGGCTTGAAAGAAAGCGCTCTCACCGCCGTGGGAGAAAAGATGCGTCTTGAAGTAATATCCCGCAATGCGACCCTTGGAAATCAGTATCGCGGCATTCTTGCGATCCACAATACTGCCAAAAAGGACGTTCTTGCCCGTTCTTGCGAGCTCAGCGTGATATGTAGAAAGGTCCAGATTGAAGACCTTGGAAGTGCCATCAAAGCCCGTAAGACAGGTTTCAGGGAAAATGTAAAGATTAGCCGGGATCTCAAGCATGCCCAACATCTTTGAAAGGTTCGCATCGGGGTCGCACAAACTCAGTTTCATTTGACACAGCGCTATTTTCATCAACATCCCTCGCGGAGGGATTATATCATCGGCTATGTCATTTAATTTCAGATTTCACACCGGAAGCGAGAATAAAAATAAAAAAGTGTAAGACCACTACTCTCGAAATTCTATGACTTCGTTGAAGTCTCTCCGAGGAGGTCTTTTCGGCTCCTGTGCCCTGTGACCTATGGGGATCATGGCCACAGGCCTTTCGTTTGGAGGAAGGTTCAGAGCCGCCGAAGCGGCCTCTTCGTTGAAGGCTCCAACCCAGCAAGTGTCAAGGTCACACGCACGGGCCAGAAGCATCATGTAGGTTACCAGAGCTGCTGTATCTTGGATAGAGTAGAGTTTTTCTCCTCGCTCTCCATAGCGCTTCGCGCTCCGCTCCGGAAGAGCGCATACAACCACTACCCACGGAGCTTGATAAACAAACTCTTGTCCATACGCAGCTTCCATGAGTTTGCGCTTGAGTTCCTCGTTGGACACTGCGTACATCTTCCAAGGTTGACGGTTACCGGCACTCGGTGCATCGGTAGCCAGACGAAGGATACGTTCTATCTCCGCCCTTTGGACAGGCACATCCGCAAATTTCCTGATACTTCTGCGGGAGAGCATGACCTCGATGATATCTTCCTTGCAATTCATGCGACCACCTCCTTCAGATCTGAAGATCCACGTCTACTCTTTTGCGGTCTATCTCGAGTGCTTCAAAGAACGGATGAGCTTTGAAACCAAACATTCTTGCGACGAGATTTGAAGGGAAGACCTCAAGTTTGGTATTATAACGCATGACGATATCGTTGTAAAACTGCCGGGTATAGGCGATCTTGTCTTCAGTATTTCTTAGTTCTTCCATGAGATTCGACACGTTTTGATTAGCCTTGAGCTCAGGGTAGTTTTCTACAAGAGCGAAAAGCCGCCCTAAGAGCCCGGAGATTTCACCTTCTGCTTTCATTCTTTCTTCTACATTTGATCCAGAAACCGCTTTGGCCCTTGCTGTCATGATTCGTTCCAACGTGTCCCTTTCGAACTTCATGTACCCCTTAACTGAGCTGACAAGATTGGGAATGAGATCGCTTCTGCGCTTCAGTTGCACGTCTATCTGTGCCCAAGCATTTTGGATACGTTTTCTGAGCTTGACGAGGGAGTTGTATACGATTACGATCCAAAGAATTATCACTAAAACAATGCCAAGAATTATCCACAGAATGTTATCGCCTCCAATCGTTTATTATTATACCAGCGCTCACTCCGCTTCTTTCAACTCCAGAATCCTCTCCACCCTGAACACCCGTTTCTCCTTTTTTAGGTGACAAAGGGCTTCGACTCCCAAAAAGTTGTGACCCTTGTACTTCATCTCTCCTACGCGCAGGGGTTTTATGACCCGACGAGTCTTCTTCCCATTGGGCTTGAGGTACACGATCTCCAGCTTTTTGTTCTCCTTTATCGCCTTACTCAAAAGTTCCAGCTTGGCTTCTTCTGAGAGCTTTGCACTGGCCTTTTGGTATTGGTAAGACGTGAGGTATCCAGAGGCCTTCCAATCGATGAAGACGTGCTTTTTTTCTATCTTTTGCTTTAGCACCAAGCCTTCCAGACTTCGACAACGGCTCAACGCTACGTAGAGCTGGCCAGGGGCGAAGATACCGCCACTGAGATCCAAGATTACGTTTTCGAAAGTTTTACCCTGACTCTTGTGTATAGTGATGGCCCAAGCCAATTTCAAAGGATATTGAATGAAGGTACCTACCTTATCCGCAGTAATGCTTCGTGAAAGACGGTCGTAACGGTATTTAAAGACGTTCCATTTGTGTGGGGACACCTCCACCATTTCGCCTTCCTCAAGTCTAACGAAGATCACTTTTTCGATCTCATCTACATCCAAGACCTCTCCTACGCTACCGTTCACCCATCTGCCTTCGGGGTCGTTGTTCAAAAACATCACTTGTGCTCCTTTTTTCAGATAGAGAACGGGATCTGCGGGATAACTGCCTTCATCGAAATCACCAAAAATTTGGGCTTCGAAGGAGTACAGCTTGCCGGGAAGGCGTTGAAGGTGCCCTTTGTTTATCTCGTGAGCTTTATCATTGCGCGACGTCAAATAGACGTAGAATTTTTCTGTAGAAGGTTCGAAGTTTGGATTAAAACGAGTGTTCAACTTTTCTAAGATTTGTTGGTTTACCTCACCGTGTCTTATGGCGTTGAGGATCTCTATAAACTCCTCGTCTTCTTGCCTGTACACTTTGAGTAATTCCACAACTTCCAAGTCAATCTTCTCCATGACTTTTGCTGAGAAGAAATAAGGAGAAGTGTATGCTTCTTTGAAGTATCGCTTTTCTGAGCTGGTAACCACAGGAGGGAGCTGATAGAGGTCTCCAAAAAAGATCATCTGCTTGCCGCCAAAGGGCTTCTTGCTCTTGCAGTTGAGCCTTAGAGACTTATCCACGCAATCCAACAGGTCTGCTCGTACCATGGAGATCTCGTCGATGACTATGACTTCGAGCTCGCTGTAAAGGTTGGGTACCTCTTCTACCACTCGCTTCACTGAGTCTAGGGTAACATCAGCCTTGAAGTTGAAGAACGAATGTATAGTCTGGCCTCTCACGTTGATGGCAGCTACCCCTGTGGGCGCCAATACTGCGATTTTTTTGGATGTCGTCGATCGGAAGTAATCCAGCAAGGTGGATTTACCGGTGCCTGCCTTGCCTGTTATGAGCACGTGCTTGTCGGTGTTCTCCAAAAGATCGATAGCTCGGTTAAACTCTTTGTTGAACTCTATTTTCCGATTCAGAGATCGCACGCTACCTTCACCAAGTCGTACGCCCTACTTCCCAATCCTATGCGTTCAGCATGTTCCAGTTGTATTTTCCAATTCACAGAGGGATGGACCTCCAAAAATGGATCTTTTCCAGCTTTTTGTAGTACAAGGTCGATACAAGCTTGGTCCAACGCCACGGGGTCGGAACTGGCGGCGAAGCCTATATCTGAGACCACAGGTGGTTTGTTTATATGCCAACAGTCGCAATCGGGGGAGATTTGAGTGAGAAAGGATATGAAGATAGCCTTCTTACCTTTCACCGCTGCTAAAGCGTACTCGGCGATCTTCTTGCTGAGGATTTCGGCAGAACTACTCCACTTAGGTGACATGGCACCGTAAATGCACATGGCAATACATTCACCACATCCTACACACTTTTCGTAATCTATCTTGGCCACTTTCTCCACGATGATGGCGTTTTCTGGACAGTGTTTTTCGCACATCCTGCAAGCCACACAGTTCTCTTCGCGAACGTAAGGTTTTGAATCCGAGTGTTGTTCCAACTTACCAATTCTGGAAGCTGCACCCATACCCACGTTTTTGAGCGCCCCCCCAAAGCCCGTTTGTTCATGACCTTTGAAGTGCGTGAGGACCACAAGAGTATCGGCCAGCGCCACAGCCGCACCTACTTTTGCCTCCTTGACATACTCGCCGTCTATCTTGATCTCCACCTCGTCGGAGCCCCGTAGGCCGTCGGCTATGATTACCGGTGCCCCTACCACTTCCGGTGTGAAACCATTCAAGTAAGCGTTCAAGATATGATCTACAGCGTTGGATCGGTGACCCTTGTAAAGAGTATTGGCGTCGGTCAGAAAGGGTTTACCTTTGAATCTCTTTATATAGTCCACCACTACCCGTGCGTATTGGGGACGGATGTGAGATAGGTTACCATATTCCCCGAAGTGGAGTTTGACGGCTACTAAATGATCTGGCTCTATCACTTTTTCCAATCCTACCTTTTTCAAAAGTAGCTCCAACTTTTTCAACAATCCCATTTCAGGGGAGGTGCTCATGTCGGTAAAGTACACTTTCGATAACATGTATATCCCTCCTTTTTCTTCATATCCGATATCTTCTCGGACTTCTCCTAACAAAGAATCCTCCCGCCAGTATGCCGAAAACGAATCCACCGATGTGGGCCCACCACGCAACCCCGCTGAAAGGGCTCGCGACGATCGAAAGCGTTCCGTTGAAAAGCTGACTGAGAAACCACATACCTAGGTAGAAAACGGCGGGTATTTCCACCAATAGCGGGAATAAGAAGATGATGAAGAGAGTGATAATGCGTGAATAGGGAAAGAAGACGAAATACGCTCCCATAATGCCACTTATAGCACCCGAAGCCCCTATGGTGGGGACCGTTGAATGAATGTTAGCTAAAAAGTGCATTCCCATCGCCACAAGCCCGCTACAGATGTAGAACATCAGGAAATTGAATTTCCCCATGACATCTTCAACGTTGTCACCGAAGAGCCACAAGCTCCACATGTTGCCTATCAAGTGGGTCCATCCACCATGAAGAAACATGGAAGAAAAGAGCGGGACTAAGGGGTTACTTTGAAAGACTGCCGCTCCTTTGAGTTGCTCTAATGTGTACCGCCCTGGTACGAAGCCGTAGTTGTATAGAAAAGCCAGCAACTCGCGTGGATCCAAAGAGAGCTCGTAAAAGAAGACGATCACGTTGGCCACTATGATGGATACGGTGAGAACAGGTTTTGTGTAGCTCGGAATGGTATCTTTTAGTGGAAACACTTGGCCACCTCCTAATCAAATCTCCATGGATGCTTCGAGATCGCCGAAGGAGACGTACCTTGGGTCGAATGAGATTTTGAAGGTTCCGACAGGCCCATTCCGTTGTTTTCCAATGATCACCTCTGTCTCGTGTGGCTCATCCAGTCTTTCGTCCTCTTTTCTTGATTTGTAGTAAGCTTCACGATACAAGAAAATAACGGTGTCCGCATCCTGCTCGATCGCTCCCGATTCCCTGAGATCGCTCAATCTGGGTCGTTTGTCTTCCCGCTGTTCTACCGCTCTTGAAAGCTGAGAAAGCGCAACTACAACGATGTCAAGTTCACGAGCAAGTAGCTTCATAGACCTGGAGATTTCCGAGATCTCTTGTTGCCTGTTTTGATCCTGTCGTTTGGTATGCATGAGTTGAAGATAATCTACGAATATCACCTTGATGTCGTATTCGCGCTTCATCCTTCTAGCTTTGGCTCTGAGGGCCCTCGGATCGAGGCCAGGTTCGTCGTCCACCACGATCGGAGCTTTATAAAGCCTCCCTGCAGCGGTCGTGAGCATATCCCAATCACGATCATTGAGCTTCCCACTCCTCATTCTCGAAAGATCCACTCTGGATTCTGCAGAGAGGAGTCTCTGGACTAACTGCTCTTTGGACATTTCCAAGCTGAAGAGCCCTACAGGGATACCTTGCCTGACAGCCATGTTCCTCGCCACAGTCAACGCGAAAGCGGTCTTACCCATGGAGGGTCTTCCCGCTATTACGACGAAGTCAGAGGGATGGAATCCGGTGGTCATATGATCGAGAATTCTGAATCCCGTTGGGAGACCAGTTATACTTCCTCCATACGCCTTGAGTTTTTCGAGGTTTTCGAAGACGTCATGTAGGATGGAATTCAGAGCATCGTACGATCTCGTAGTTTGCATTTCAGTGACTTCGAAGATCTTCCTTTCGGCGGTATCGAGAACCGTCTCCACTTCTTCAGCACTGTAAGCCATCTCCACGATCTCCGCGCTGACAGAAATCAGCTTGCGTAGCGCGGATTTTTCTTTCACCGTTCGGGCATAGAATTCGGCGTTTGCAGATGTGGGAACCGCATCGGCTAAACGCGCAACTTCTACTTCTCCGCCCACGGCTTCCAGTTCGTTCCTCTTCCTGAGTTCTTCACAAATAGCCACTATGTCCACCGGGTTTCCTCTGTCGAAGAGGCGTTCGATGGCTCCGAAAATGAGTTGGTGTTTTCTGAGGTAAAAGTCTTCAGCACTCACTTCACCGATGATTACGTTGAGAACGTTTGGATCTATAAGCACACTCCCAATGACAGCTTCTTCTGCGTCAATACTGTGCGGAGGTATCCGCATCCGTTATCACCCGTTTCACCAGTTTTTTGAATTCCCTCAGTTCCAAGTCCGAGATAATTTGCCCTCTACTCCTCCCAGCGCCACCACCTTTGACCACACCAGTATCGCGTAACTTCTCTACCACTTTAGAACAATCCATAATATCGGACGCCAGCAAGAAACCGTTCTTTGTCTTAGCAACGAGGAGGTAATTCTCCAAGTATTTGGGTAGGAAGGTTGCGACTTCGGCTTCGTCCTCCCACAAGACCAAGTTTACGTTCCCTAACTGTTCAAAGTTGCCTCGAAGAGCGATTTCCCTTGCAAGCCTCTCGCTGAGCCTCTTGTTGAAATTTTTGACATTTTTCATCTCTTTCAGAAGGTTGTCCACACGAGTTGCCAGTTCGTTTGTTGAGCAAGTGAGGTTGGAAGTCACTTTTCCAAGGATTTCGGTTACCTTGTAAATGTATCGTTCCAATCGTCGACCCGCAAGGAAGTAGACGCGCGTTTGGGAAGTCTTTATCTTTTCTGCCTTGAAGATGGCGATCATTCCCACCTTTCCGGTGTTCTCTACATGGAAGCCGCTACATGCAGAGATATCGAATTCCCCTATCTTAACGAGCCTCACCGATTCGCCAGACTCTATGACCTTAGAGTGCACTGGTTTCCTCAGCCTGTAGCGCCCAACGTTTTCGGGTTGTACTTTAAGTATCTCCACAGTTAGACAGGATTGTACGATCTCATTGGCCAGTCTGAGGGAAGAACAAAGGGCTTCTTCGGTGAGAAGGGGCACGTCTAAGTCGACGGTGGAATACTCTTCACCCATGTGAAATCCCACGGTTTCTATACCAGACGTTTCGATGAAAGCAGCGGAAAGTATGTGTTGTGCGGTGTGCTGTTGCGCGATGTCTTTTCTTCTTTTTGTGTCTATCCTTGCTATGACTTTCCCCATATGCAAAGGTTTGTCCACCACGTGCCAAACATCGCCACTTTTTTCGAATACGCGCATTACTGTAGCATCACCTATAGTTCCCCGATCTCCCAACTGGCCTCCCTTTCCGTCAGGATAAAACGGCGTTTCTTTAAGTTTCACGGCGAAGTTCTCTTCGAATTCCCTCACCTCTAAAATCTCGACCTCCAGCTCCATGGAACATTACCTCCACCTGTCAAAACATTTCTCTCCTTCAACGAGATACTGTTTCTCTGTTCTCCCTTGTGAATTTCTGCAGAGCTACATCATCGAGGAGTCGCATCTCCTTTCGGTTCTGCTCTCTTAAGTGCTCTTCGTAAACTCGAGATTTAAGATTCTCCATCGCTTTTCTGTCCTTCATCACTATCTTGAGCTTGGCGAGGAGCTTCTCTTCTTGATCACGAAGGCCGTTTAAGCGTTTTCTAAGTTGTTCTCGAAATTTTTTCAATTCCTTGCGGTATCGAACGAGATCCTTTCTGAGAGGTCTTTCACCGTTCGAGGTGATGATTTTTATCTCCTCAGCGTAAAGATTCTCTATCTCTTCATTCAGCATTGCGATCTCCTCTTCAACCTTCGCTATTTCCTCCCGTTTCTCTCTCAATTCTTCCTTCAACTGGTCCATTTCTTTGGCTTTCAACTGGAGCAACTTCTCCAAACGAAAGCTGAACCCCTTTGCCACTGTACCACTCCCTGAATTTGAGAAGAAGCCTCCCGGTCGCACCCCAAACCGTGCACTTGGAAAATCGGATGACCGGAACACTGCGGTCACCCAACTGTTCCCAGCGTACAGGTGCCTTCAGTACTTCCGAAAGAAGCACCTCATGAATTTTCACAACTTCAACACCGTCGGGCTTTAGCTTGGGTGGTTTTCCAAAGAATATCGCATAAGCGCGTATTCTAAAAAGACTGTTTGACGTACGCGTCTCGCCAAAGAAGATGGGAATCTCTTCAACAATGTCCACCCCGATTTCTTCGAAAATCTCTCTCCTGAGCGCTTCTGCTTCTGTTTCCCATGGTTCGACGGCACCTCCCGGTAAACCTATTTCTCCCTTGTGTCTGTGCACGCGAGCCCCACGTTGAACGAGAAGAACTTTGTCCCTTAAGATCATCAGGCCTACTACAGAAAGCTTCACTCGACGGCCCCCATGTCTTCGTACATCTTATGCACATACGGGGATGTGAAGGCTCTAAGCAACGCGCCATAATTCAATTGAAACCTTATGACTTCTCCAGGTACCCATGCTCTCATCGATTCAGTTACGTCTACAACGATGTGGTCACTGCTACCATGCACGACTTTCACACCCTCGTCTATCGGCTTCAGCCCGGAGACCATCACGTCTTGTTCTCCTAACGCTAGGATAGCTCGAATTCTTGTTCCCATGTCCTCTACGTTGACAGTTCTGCCGAAAGCATCGTGTTTCCTTGGAGCAGCGGGCTTTGAAGGTTTCTTCTTTACTTCGATTATTTCAGCGTGAAGCTCCACTGTATTTTGGTTCAAAAACGGCACCGTTCTCTGTCCGGTCACGTCGGTACCCAGTATCAATGCTTCACCCACTCTGAACTGGTTAACCTTTTTAGGGAGTGAACCTTCCTCCATCAAGTATATCGTCGCCGTATTACCGCCGGAAATAGTTTGAATTTCCACCCCCTTTTTTCTAAGTTCTTCGGCTATCTCAACCAACCTTTGAAGTTTTTCAGGCGTTGGCAAAACGCCATAGAAGCACCCCAGATTGGTACCAACCCCTTTCAGTCTTGCGTGATGAAACCGAGCGGCTTCCAACAACTCGTTCATACAACTTTCATGCCAACATCCTTCTCGCAACTCTCCGAGATCGACCATGTAGATCACTTCTATCTGTTTATCGCGCTTCCTCAGTTCCTCGTCTAATGCGGACATAACACTGAGTTCCGAGATCAGAACACTGTCAGCCAACACGGCGATACGGGGAATTTCGCTGACCATGGGAGAGCGAATCAATTGGAAATGCGCATCGATACCAGCTTTCCTCATTTTCTCTATGTTGTCTGTCCGTGAATCGCCGATCTTTTTTATGCCAGCTTCAATGAAAGCAGAAGCCACGGCAGGTTCGCCGCAGACTACCTTCGTAACTCCCACGATTTCGACACCAAACTTGGTAGCGAGATCGATCAATCGTTTAGTGTTTTCTCTTATAACGTGCAATCGGAGTATTAGCTTTGGATACACGTTTCCACCTTCCATTTCTTTATTGTAAAGTACCTTAGACCTTTGCGTATAGTATAGCCTGTGCTCAACTCATCGAATTGAAAAGACGAGTTGAAATCAGTTTGCCAGAGATCACAGAATCATTGTACCATTCAACAAATTAAGCTGGGCTAAAGCTGAGAGAAAAAACACAGGTACTTCACAGCAATCGAAGAGATCCTGGTGAAGTTTGCCCATTACAGGACTTAAAACTTCACCCTTATGAAGCACTGGTACTGTAACTCCCTTGATTTGCGAAAATTGGGCTCTTAACCTTCTTTAGTTCGTTTCTATATTGACTGGAAACGATAACCCCTGCAGCAATGATCAGCCCCCACCTATAAGCGTTGTGAGACTCAGTATTTGTCTGAAAGCTACCCGCGCGAGGAATGCAGCGAAAACCGGATCGAGAAAGGATGAAGAGAGCCAGAGTGACCTTTATAGGGATCTCTTAGAAAAGCCGTAAAATCACGTTTATGCATGTATTTTCGGCAAATGCAGAAAAACA
>QNAP01000037.1 GCA_003641795.1 Thermotogae bacterium
AACGTTCATCCACGGCTGTCACCCAGCACTATCGAGACGACGACACCAAGCCCTGTCAGCGTGGCCACCATAGAACTACCACCATAACTCATGAACGGTAAGGGCATGCCCGTTGGGGGGAGAAGTCCTACATTGACTCCTATGTTCATCAACGCCTGGACAGCTATCAGTACTCCAAAACCGTATATATAGAATCTTCCAAATATCGATTTAACATGTTTGTTAGCAACTTTGAACAGGTTATTTATGAGTCCCAAAAGCAGCACGAAAACTAATAACACACCAACAACGCCAAACTCCTCTCCAAAAACCGAGAAGAGAAAGTCGCTTTCTTTAATGGGAACATAACGCTTGACGGTACCCAACCCGAGCCCCGAACCAAAGAAACCACCGGAAGCCAACGCTATCTGCCCGAGCTCCTGCTGAAAAGCGTGCCCTCCTGTCAAGAGATCGACAAAACTTTTCAACCGGCCTAACTGATAGGGCTTTAGAAGTCCGAACTGAACAGCAAATGGAGCGGCCAATCCGGCCCCGCCAATCAACGCAAGAATATGCCAGATCCGAACCCCGGCCACGTACAACAAAAGAAGTACCACCGCGCCCATGAGGATGGAAGTGCTCAGGTCGGGCTCGATAGCAGTCAAAAGTATGATCGGAGCCACGATCGAAAGGGGTATAACGAGACCGCGGAAAAATGAGATCATCTTGTCCTTCGCATGTTCTATGTAGCGCGCCAACAAGATCAAGATCACTATCTTTGCAAACTCGGAGGGCTGAATGGTAAAAAGCTTCAAATCGATCCATCTGTGGGCATCACCGATCGGCGGGAAAAAAAAGACCGCTGAAAGTGCCATCACCGTGACGGGCAAGTAAACCCGCCAAACGAGTTTACAGTGTATTTGGAAATCGATCAAAGCTGCAATCAGAAAACCGATCAGCCCAAGGGCGATCCACATCAGTTGCTTCTTCACAAATGAGAGTTCCACGTGGTAGGTGGTGGACACGAGTATATCGGCCCCATACAACGCCACGACACCTATCATCAACATGAGAGTCACATATAGCAATGTTCCTATGAGTTCTTTAGGTACACCGTTTCTGACATTATCTCCTTGACGCAACGCTTAAAATCCTCTCCCCTCTCAGCATAATCAGCATAAAGATCGAAACTCGCTCCTGCTGGACTGAGGAGAACCACACTTTTTGGAGTTGCCATTTCCACCGCAAGTTTGACGGCATCCTTCATGTCTTCAGCGAACACGAGTGGAACGTTCTTGACAAATCTCTCTGCGAGTTTTTTCATCTCACCGAAGACAATCACGGCTCTGCATTTTTGTGAGATAGCGCGGCTGAGCTCTTTGTAGTCCTCGTTTTTCCCCAATCCCGAAAGGAGCAGGATAACGTTTTTTTTATCGAAATTATTCAGTGCAGCTACCACCGCATGAGCGTTTGTTGCTTTTGAGTCGTTAACGAAGACGATTCCATCCCTTTCCAAAACAAACTCAAACCTGTGAGGTAACGACTGGAAAGTATTGAGCCCTTCGACGATCTCGCTGGGCTGCAAACCCAGATAAAGACCTACCGAGACGGCTGCTGTGAGATTTTCCCTCATGTGCTTGGGTATGTTTTCCAGCATGTATTCAAGGTGCTCATCCTCGAAACACAAGAGACCTTCATTCAACTTGAAGTGATAGCCCATGTTTTTATCGAAAAGGAAAATTCGCGATTCGAAATCCGAGACGAATTCCTCTATAGATTTTGAGATAAAAGCTATGTCATTCGCATCTTGACGTTTGAACATGGAAAGCTTCGAATTGAGATAATCCTCGAAATCCGCATGCCAATCGAGATGGTCCAAAGCCACGTTGAGCAACACTCCAACCTTCGGCTTAAAAGAAGAAGACCAATGAAGTTGGAAACTGCTCACTTCACAAACGAAAAACTCGTAATTCTCAGCATCTTTGACAGCCGAAATCAGCGGCGTTCCGATGTTTCCCCCTTCAAAAACTCTGTACCTCTTTGAGAGCAAGTGAGCGACCAATTTCGTCGTGGTGGTCTTACCGTTGGTGCCAGTAATGGCCACTATCACATTTTCTCCGCGAGTAAGCTCGCTGTACGCCAGATCGAGTTCCGTTGTTATGGAGATGCCCCTCTCTCTTGCCTTTAGAAGGAGAGTGTGTGAGGGTTTCACTCCCGGGCTGACAACGATCACGTCGCTTTTGAAGATCCTTTCGGAGTTTTCGCCCTCTTCATATTCCACACCGGCCGATCTTAGATACTCTTTTGTTCGATCGTCCAAGGTCCTCTTTTCGGAAACGAAGACGCTTTCTCCTTTGTTCAACAGGTAATCCAGTACTGCTTTGTTACTAACGCCAAAGCCTAAGAGTGAGTACTTCACGATCATCTCCCCAGTGCAAAGTATACAACGAGAAAGGGATATCAGAGGAAGATCATCAAAAAACGGGGACCAGAGCTTCCCAGTCCCCGTTTTCGTTATGAAGCTGTCCCCTTATCTTAAAAAGAACGGCTGGTCGGGGAAGGTTGAACCGAACACCAAACTGACCACAGACATGAGTTTTACGAGGATATCCATCGATGGTCCAACCGTGTCTTTCAAAGGATCCCCCACCGTATCTCCTATAACTGCAGCGGCGTGCGTGGAAGTCCCCTTGCCTCCCAAGTGCCCCTGTTCTATGTATTTTTTGGCGTTGTCCCAAGCACCACCAGCATTCGCTGAGTAGAGCGCTATCATTATGGCACTGGAAAGGCTCCCAATCAGCAGACCTGCAACCGCCGATTTTCCAAAGAGGAAGCCTATAATGAAAGGCACGACTACGGCCAACAAACCGGGTACTACCATTCTTGCGAGGGCACCCTTTGCTGTGATCGCAATACAACGGGCGTAATCCGGCTTATCCTCTCCTTTGAGGATACCAGGCTTTTCTTTGAACTGTCTACGGATCTCGTCGATCATCAGGGCTGCGGTATCTGCAACTCCGTTGATCAGCAAAGAGGTAAAGAAGTGAGGCAACATGCCTCCTATGATGATTCCAACCAATGCATAAGGATTCACCAGATTGACTATGGGATTCATGATTACCGCATCAGCCGTCTTAGCTGTTCCCCAAATGTACGATACTATGAGCGAAAGAGCGGCAAACGCGGCGGATCCTATAGCAAATCCCTTCCCAATGGCCGCCGTCGTGTTACCAACAGAGTCGAGTCTGTCGGTGATCTTCCGGACTTCGGGATCGAGTTCGGCCATCTGAGCTATTCCGCCTGCGTTATCCGCTACTGGTCCATAACTGTCCACGCTCACAATGTATCCCACAAACGAAAGCATTCCCAAAGCCGCAATGGCAATACCATAGGTTCCAGCGGCCCAATACGCTACAAGGATCGCTATCACCAAGGTCAACACTGGCAAAAGCGTGCTTTTCATCCCAAGGGCAAGCCCCGAAGTGATATTCACGGCCACTCCCGTTTGGGTCTTTTCAGCCAGCACCTTGACGGGTTTGTAGTCGTAAGAGGTGTAGTACTCGCTGAATCTGCTGATCAGTACACCAGCAATGAGTCCACTGGCTATGGCTATCAAAAGTCTCCATCTGAGATGAAGATCTCCAAAAAGAACCCCCGTGAACTTGAACTGGTAGTTTTCGCGTAGCAGCAACACGACCACGAAGGTGAAGAGCAACACCAGAATAGCTGTGACCACGTTACCCAAGGAAAGAGCTTTTTGAGCGTCTTTGGCTTTACGCGTCTTGACGATGATGACACCTATTATCGAGGCTATGACCCCTACTGAAGCCAGCAACAACGGGAGTGTCAGAAGGGTCAGGTACTGAGAACTGGTGAGGGTATGATCCGCCAACCGGATGTAGACAGCGGTTATCGCCGCAGAGACAATGGAAGCGATGTAGGATTCGAGAATGTCCGCACCGAGACCCGCAACGTCTCCTACGTTGTCTCCAACGTTATCTGCGATAGTCGCGGGGTTTCTCGGATCGTCTTCTTCTATGCCGGCTTCCACTTTGCCTACCAGATCCGCGCTCATATCGGCAGCCTTCGTGTATATACCCCCGCCAACCCTGTCAAAAAGGGCTATGAATGAAGCCCCAAAAGAATAAGAGCTGACCAGCATCACGCTCTTTATTACCGAGATCAATCCGTTGGGATCACTTACTTTGAAGAGCTTTATACCTTCAAAAACATACTTTGTGGTGTGAATTGAAACTTCATCGTACATGAACCACTTTCTGAAGATCAGCATGAGAACGCTCAAGCCTGTTAGAGAGAAGCCGGCAACAGCGAGCCCCATCACCGATCCGCCAGAGAAGGCGGCAGAAAATGCATTGAACAAACCTTTCCGAGCTCCATTGGTTACCCTCACGTTGGCCCTGGTAGCCGCGTACATTCCTACAACCCCAGCCATCTCAGATACGAACGCTCCAAACAGGAAAGCTATGCCGTAACGGAAATCGAAGAGTGCTCCCAAAATTACGGCGATAATCACTGCAATGAGAGCTATCTTCTTCCCTTCCTCTTCCAAAAAGGCGTTGGCTCCTTCGCGTATAGCTTTGGATATCTCCACCATGTGGGGCTCGCCTTCTGGGTGTTTTAAGGTTACTCTGAGCATAACGAATGCCATGATGGAAGAAGCTAATCCAGCTACAAGCGAGAACCAAAGCACACCGAGATTGAACACGTTGTTCCCTCCTCTCTCAAAATTAACGCTTTGAGGCAATTATACAACAAGATTTTCGCGTATTGTGTGGCAGTTTTTGAACCGAGGACGAGAAGTTTTTCGAACAGGGTTATGTTTTTATTTGAATTGTATTTATCTCTACTAAGATAAGTAATAATACCGTTCGAATTGTTCGAAAACTCATCCGAATCATTTTGAATAGCTGTATACAGGTGTTCGAAAAGCCGTTCGAAAGGTGTTCGAAGAGAGTTCGAATTTGAACGCTTCTCACCCCATTGCCACGGAAAATGCATTGCGAGTACCCTTTGTAAGTTATTTTGAAAAGTGTTCGAAAACTAGTGATTGTCTCCATGTATTTGTGGAAACTAATTACAAGATATTCTGTTTGAAGTTTTCGAACGGTTTCGAACACTTCTCGAACGCTAATCGTTCGAGTCGATTTGAGTTTTCTCTTCAGCGTTTCGAGAACGGCGCATTTTGGGCAATAAGAGGGAGCCAATGATGATGTTCAAATAGAAACTGAAAAATCGCCAGACTATCAATCCCGCCGCGGTGGAATCTGCGAATATGGTACGGTAGAAGAGATAAAAAGCTCCTTCTTGTGCACCTGAGCCGCCAGGAGTGGGAATGAACGCAACAAAAAGCGTGAGGATGCTCTGCATTCCCACAATCTTCCAGGGATTCTCTCCATAGAATCCTAAGGACCTGTAGGCAAAATAAGGAAGGATCATCAGGGAGATATACTGAACTAATGTAAATGCACTCATCACCGTCGCTCTTAGTGGAAACTTGAGGATATTCTTGAAGACACTTTGAAACTTGCGAACTTCGTTTGCCATTTTCTCTTCAAGGTCTTCGGAGTTTTTAACTATCTTCAAAAGTATCAGGACTCTCACGACGATTCTCAAAAGTCCGAGTCCCACACGTTCGTTTAACGAGAAGAAGAGGATCAGAAATACTACAGACGAGTTCACTGCGAACCCTACAAATGCTAAGGAAGCCAGGTGCTGTACGTATCTCTTTGCTGTAGGGTACGCTAAAACTAGCACCAAAGCTCCATAAATGGTGATAGTCACTTGGTATATCAGAAACTTCACGATGAGTATCCCGGTGCTTTCGGCCACACCGAAACGTTTCTTCGCCGACATGTAGTAAATCTGTGCCGGTTGTCCGCCCGTTGCAAACGGGGTGATAGAGTTGAAAAACCTCCCCAGAAGGACTACCTCAATGGCATCAGTGATCTTGATGTTAAGCTTTCCATAGACGCTGCTGAGTTTCACCACCGTGGATTCGAACATCACTGAGACCGCCCAGGACAGGAGACAAAGTAGAATAAAAGTGCCATCGATGCTCGAAAGAGCTTGCATGACGTTTGAGGGCCCGTTCACAAGAACGATTATCGAAAGTGAGATCAAAGCGATGAGTAAGCTCAAAAAGACGTTTCGTAGCGTTTTCAAGGTTCTCTCCCACTTTGTCAGGCGTTCAGTTGATTTTTGCTTTTGAGCATGGCAACGTGATTCTTTAAGACAGAATCCACTCCTTGGCTTTTGACTTTATGCGAAATCGATCGCACGTTTACGGAAATTTCTTTCATGCTCCCACTCCTTAAAGGGTGCGTGTCAACGAAAATCTGAGCCGGGATAACCCCGGCTCAGATTGCAGTGCACTCGCATCTCAAACTTCGAGAGCTTCGATAACTTTCTTCACGATCTCCATTCCTACCCTGAGTTGTCCTTCCGCTGTAGATGCTCCGATATGGGGCGTTGCCACCACGTTGTCGAGAGCCAGGAGTTTTTGACGGAGTTCATCGGTTGGCGGCTCTACTTCGAAAACATCGAGAGCGGCTGCATACACCTTTCCCGATACCAAAGCATCGTAAAGCGCTGCCTCGTCTACAACTCCTCCACGAGCTGCGTTGATTATGATGACCCCGTCCTTCATCTTGGAGAAAGCTTCAGCGTCTATCAGATGTCTTGTAGCGTCGATCAAAGGTACGTGCAAGGTTATGTAGTCGCTCTCTCTCAGAAGTTCGTCGAACTCCACGAAATTCACCGGCAGTCCTTTGTCATCTTTGACCACATCGTAAGCAAGGATCTTCATTTCAAAACTTAGAGCCCGCTTGGCTACTTCCTTTCCGATGTTGCCAAAACCAATGATACCAAGTGTTTTCCCGTAAAGTTCGTGGCCTTCGAGAGCTTTCTTTTCCCATTTTCCATGCTTCAATCCGTAGGTTCCGCGTGCGATGTGGCGCGATGCTGCAAGTATGAGCCCAATGGTGAGCTCAGCCACAGAGATCGCACTCGCACCAGGGGTGTTTAAAACTTTTATACCCTTTTCCTTAGCGGTTGCAACGTCTATATTATCCAAACCTATCCCGGCTCTACCTATCACCTTGAGTTTTTCGCCGTTTTCTATGATCTCCTTGGTTACCTTCGTTGCACTCCTGACGATCAGAGCATCGAAATCTTTCACCTTTTCTTTCAGCGTTCCTGCATCGTAGTGCTCCATGGTCGCTTCGATGGAAGGGTTGGAATTGAGCAATTCGAACGCTTCGGGAGCTAACTTGTCGTTCACATGAACTCTGTGACTCATATATCTTCCCTCCTGAACACTTCTTCTGCAGCTCGAACTCCAGCGCCCAATTCCACTTTGAACCCGAATTTGTCGAGCGCCATCTCGAGCGCAGAAATGGCAGTAATCGTATCAAAAGGTGAAACCCATCCAAGGTGAGCGATTCTTATGATCTTACCCTTCAAATGCGCTTGCCCACCGGCTACGGTGACTCCCCAGTTGTCCCTCATGAAAGAAACGATTTTCTTCCCGTCGACACCTTCTGGAACCTTGACTGCGGTCAACACGTTGCCCGGCTTTTTGGCGAAGAGCTCGAGACCGAGGGCTTTGACCGCAGCTCGAGTCGCGTCTCCCAATATTCTGTGCCTTTCCCAGATGTTCTCTACTCCCTCTTCTTTGAGCATCTCCACGGATTTTGCCAGCTGGTACATGAGATTGATACCTGGAGTGTAGGGAGAGTCGGGGTATTTGGCCTCGTAGGCGCGTAAGTCGAAGTAATACCTGTGGTTCTTCGAATTTTTCACCGCTTCCATAGCACGATCACTCAACGCGATGAATGCCAAGCCTGGGGGCATCATCCAGCTCTTTTGGGAGCCAGAGATGACGACATCTATTCCCCATTCATCCATCTTGAGTGGCTGGGCAAGGAGCCCACTGATGCCGTCCGTGACGAGAAGGACATCTCTGTTTTTGGTGATTTCTGCGATCGCTTCCAAATCCGTAACCGCTCCCGTAGATGTTTCGCTGAGCGTAGTGAAGACCGCCTTTGCATCTGGTGACTCTCCGAGGGCCTTTTCGATTTGCCAAGGCTCTACCGCGTCCCCCCATTCTATAGGTAGCTCGTGGACGACGATACCGAAGTTTTCACAGATTTCCTTCCACCTCTCACCGAACTT
Organism: Thermotogae bacterium; assembly: GCA_003641795.1. Lineage (GTDB taxonomy): Bacteria > Thermotogota > Thermotogae > UBA12178 > UBA12178 > UBA12178. Next base: position 8,173 of record QNAP01000037.1, read on the forward strand.
TCCTCCCACGACGACTATCGCTTTCTCACCCGGCGAGAGTAGGTTGGCTACAGCCGCTTCCATAGCACCGGTTCCTGAAGAGAGCAAGGTGAACACCCGTTTTTCCGTTTGGAAGAGGTGCTTCAAACCTTCCAGTGCCCTTTCTTGGATGGCCAGATACTGGGGCGTTCTGTGGTGTATCGTTTCCTGTGCTCCAGCGAGAAGTATTTCTTGCGGAACGGGTGCGGGCCCGGGTGTGAGCAAGTAGGTTTTCCTAACCATCCTTGCCATAAAAAATCCCCTCCTCTAGTGTAATCGGACTCCCGATTACTATGATAACAGATCCCTTTTTTTCTGTTGTTTCAGTGAACTCAAGAAAAAGATCATCAATCCCAGGGCGATGATAAGATCGCCGATACTCACGACAAAGCTCCTTCTCCATGGGAAGTAAATGATGGTGATGTCGCCGAGAAAGAAGGTTTCTTTTGGGCTTTCTACGAAGACGTGCTTAGCACCTACAGAGTGAATTCCAATGTATGCTGCAACGTTCCTCACCACAGGCATCTTTCCCTTGCCGATAATCACAGCGACCAGATTTGCCGCGGTTCCCACCATCATGTAGATAACCCCAGGTATGTGCAAATTGAAGAACATGAGAAGGATTACCATGACGTACGATATGGGATTCAGAAAAACTGAAGCATCGTGCCACAGGAAACCGAGAAGTTGAAGGGCGAAAGGTATGGGAAAGAGGTAAAGAAACCTGTACGGGTACTGTACCGTTTTCAAGGGGTTACCCCCACATAGCAAACTCAGCAGGATGGCTATTATAGTTACGTCTATGAACATTCCAGTCCTTCCCCCTGAGCGGTAGGTTTGGTTGTTGAATCGATCAGGGATATCAAAAGATCCACCAGTTGTGGATCGAGTTTTTCACCTTTCATCTCGTTCATAATCTTGATGGCTTCTTCTTTTGAAAAGGCACTACGGTAAGCCCTTTTGGTTGTGAGGGCGTCGTAAACATCGGCAACGGCAAGTATTCTCGCCTCGATCGGAATCTCTTCCATTTTCAATCCTTTAGGGTATCCTGACCCATCCCAGGCTTCGTGGTGATGGAGTATCCAAGGTACGATGTCTCGAAGATGTGAGAGGTTCGAGATGATTTCCACGCCTCTAACAGGATGCGATTTGATCTCCTCGAATTCATCAGAGGTTAGGTGCGATGGTTTGTTGAGGATCCTGTCGGGTATTCCGATCTTGCCTATGTCGTGAAGGAAACCGGCCAATCTTATCCTCTCAATCGCTTTCCCTTTCATTCCTACAGCCTTTGCAAGCATCGTGGCGTAGTTCGCCACACGCTCGCTGTGCCCCTTCGTGTAGGCGTCTCTTTCTTCCAAAACCTTGACCATGGCGAGAAGATTTTCAAGACGACTCTGACGGTAGTAAACCCTGAAAAGGTTTGTGAGATCCACCATCACAAGGACCGCTATGATTATGGGAATGGCGATAATACCCATATACCGGTAGAGAACTACCCCTATCACAGCTACAAAGGTCATCGGAAGAAGCCCCACCAATACAATGGAAGGAAAGGTCTTGAGCCGCTCGTGAGCCTTCTTCGGATCTATGGTGTAAAAAGCTCCTGCCATGAGAAGTAGGTTGACTCCGGCGTAGCTTATGGCTGCCAAGAGCACGTTTATCACAAACGCTATATTGGAGGTCGTTTCTCCAAGAGCGAGAGACACCAGACCTGCCATTGCTGCGGAGATGCCGATCTGCGAGGCGTTGAAAAGGGCCTTCATCGGTGGGAAAAGTTTGAACCAGCTGGAGAGAGAGAACAAACTCGCAACGAAGGCAACGGCGAATGCAACACTTGGGCCGAATAAAATCGCGGCTATGAGATTAACCACCATTCCACCCGCAAGTATTATGGAATAGTTGCTAAATCTTTCCATTACCACGGGAACGGAATCGAGCAACCAGGAAAAGAGAATAAGCAGTAAGAATCTTTCCCACGATACGGTGATGCCGAAAAAACGCCAACAAAAGATGAAAATCGCTAAGGAAACGACGGTGACTATCGAAATGTACAGCTTGGTCAATCTATTCAACTAAAATACCTCCTCATCGGGCACCGCGACCGGCTCTACTTCAGTCTGGAATCAACCCAATTTAAGATGTCCAACAGCTGCGGCGATGAGAGAAATCACGCTGCTGAGTATGAGAGCGATCTTCCAAAACTTCTTCATCCTAACTCCCCCTTTCCTGTGACTTCGTTCGCTTCGCTGGGGAGTTTGTTGTCACTCCGCTGCTTCTACTCCGCTGTAGCTGGTCGCGGTGCCCGTAACACGCTTCGACATCTCAGTCGATCATTGGTACCTTTATACCACGTTTCTTGGCTGTGGAAATCGCGATCTCGTATCCCGCGTCCGCGTGTCTCACCACTCCAAGGCCGGGATCGTTGTTAAGAACCCGTGAGAGCTTTTGCTGAGCCATGCGGGTACCATCGGCGACTGCAACCATACCTGCGTGTATAGAGTAGCCTATTCCCACACCGCCACCGTGGTGGACGGACACCCATGTGGCACCACTTGCGGTGTTTAAAAGCGCGTTAAGAATAGGCCAATCCGCAATGGCATCTGATCCATCCTTCATGGCTTCGGTTTCTCTGTACGGCGAGGCGACGGATCCCGTGTCGTGATGATCCCGACCTATCACAATCGGTGCCTTTAGCTCCCCACGTTTCACCATTTCGTTTATCGCCAGGCCGAGTTTCTCACGTTCACCGTATCTCAACCAACAAATCCGTGCTGGCAATCCTTGCCACTTTACCTTCCTCTGTGCCATCTCGATCCAAGTGCGTAGGTGGTCGTCTTCTGGGAAGAGTTCCAGGACCTTTTCATCTGTTTTGTATATGTCGTTGGGATCTCCCGAAAGTGCTGCCCATCTGAAAGGGCCACTTCCTTCACAGAAGAGCGGTCGAATATATTCGGGGACGTAACCGGGGATTTCAAAGGCGTCGTTAGCACCATGATCGTATGCCAGCTTTCGAATGTTATTGCCGTATTCGAAGACCTTCGCTCCACGCTTTTTCATTTCTACAATAGCGTTTACGTGTTCCACAGCTGAATCGCAAACAAGCTTTATATAC
>QNAP01000038.1 GCA_003641795.1 Thermotogae bacterium
AGTGCAAGCTGTGTGAGCGTGTGGGATTCACCGCTTTCTCCCCCTGTTATGTTCAATGTCCTGAACACTCACCCTCCCAGAAAGGTCGCTGAGATTGTTGGTTGTTACTGATTTTTGAGACACCCTAATCATCGTAAACATAAAAGGGCGGCGCCAATCCGCCGCCTTTTTCCTGGTACAAATTCAAAATCCTAAGGCAAAGTTCAAAGAGATTCCCCCTGAAAGTGGTGTCTTTTCAGGATCTATGTCTAAAGGTTGTTTTGACACCACATACCCCTCCAAAACCAAAGAGACGACGTGCAGGTTCAAACCGAGACTCGCCGCCTTCCTGTAATAACCGTTGGAATCGTATCCATAGGAAAGACCGATAGGCAACAGTTTCCATGGAATCCATGCCGTGGCTTCGAGTGTGTAGGCGTTGGAAGAGGCGGTACCGATCAGGTAGGAACCACTCAAAGTCAGGTTGAGCGATCCCAAGGGTAACGTGACAAAACCCGTGAGTTCCATGGGAATGGTCGTTTCCACCGGCTCTGTCAGTGTCGAAGAAGCTGCATAATAGTCATAAGTGTAGGAAGCGTCCTCCACATAAGGCATTGTGACCGAAGCTTCGGCACTAACCTCCGCATCGAAAGTGAACCGAGCTTTTGCTGGCTTGAGAACAATATTTCTTATACCGATTCCCCAGAGGGGATAACCATCGCCGTACGCGACACCCACGTCCATCTTGATTCCCGCGTAATCGTTGAGAAAACTTTGAGGATCGTCCAGCAACGCTTCAAGTTCAGTTTCGAAATTGAAGGGATTGAAGGCACTCAAGGCGTGGACACTGGCTGACAGATCCCCGCGAATCCTTGCGGTCTCGGTACTGGAAACGTAAGAAAACTCGAAGTTGGAGTCGATCACGTCTAAGATGGTGAAGTACGCACTGGTATTGACCCCAAGTTTCAACTTACCAACGTTCATTCCAAGGAGCAAACCAGCTCCTGCTATGGTCCATCCTTCAAAAAACGGTTCAGAAGCTTCGTATTCACCTATTTTGATCCCTTCAAGAAGGAGCTTTGCAACGTCCGAAGGTAGCGTCACACCAATTCTATTTTCGACATAAGCACCCGCCATCAATCTGAGTTCTCCGAGTCTGAAACCGACGTTAACGTTCGCATCCACAGGCAACGACACCGCCAAATCGTCCGAGATGACACCCAATCGTTCCTCGTCGATGGTTATGGTGGCACCTTCAAAGAAGTTGTTCCAGTCTTCTACCGTGATGAAATTTTGTCTCAGTGAAGCGTTGAGGCCCACGCCACCAAAGAAAAACCTGTGGTGATCCCACTGTATCAAAGCGGGGTTGCTCTGAACCGTCAATCCCTGTGCCATCAAGGACATCAAGACCACCATTGAAAGCAACGCCACTTTTTTCATCACTCATCACCACCTTTTAGGTCGACAGAAACTTCCAAACCGAGTAGCATGTCTGCCCAGGCGGTGAACAAAACAGAACCCTCTCCATTGACGGAGTAGTGCCCTGATGGCAGTGCAAGCTCGAAACAGAACGATCCGCTCTCGGTTATTTCCCGGATAGTCTTGGAGGTCACAGGTATAACGATGGTTTCTTCTTCGTCCAAAGTACCGCTAAATATGGTCATCCCCGCTGAGACAAGGGTGGCGCTGACGTTGATGCCCGTGTTGTTGTTCACTTGTGCCACGAGAGTAGCGGTATCCAGTATTTCAAGCATTGTAGCAACGTCCGACGCTTCTATCGGGATGGAAACATCCATGGAGAACACCTCTACGTCACTGGTTAGATCGAATTCCAGTGGCACCTTCAAGTCCAAGGAAAACTTCATGATGGAGTCAACGGTGATAGTGGCTTCTCCTATCTCTCCATCTACGGACAAGAACAGATCTGAGGGCAGATCTTCGAAGAGCCTTTCCAGAAGTCCCGATACGTCTGCAAAAGTGGCGTCGGGAGAGACAGTGATCTCGGTGCTGTAGCCAGTCCAACTGGCGTAAAGAGTAAAAGTGGCATCCATATCAAGGTTCAATTGCTCCATCCCCAGCTTCGCCTCCAGCGGGACGGAGTCGAGGTCTACCGCATCGATTATCCGTGTAGCATCGCCTAACAGATCCGACAAATCCATTCCTTCGACTAAAGGCATCTCGATACTCTGTGCGGCGATAACAACGGAACTCAGTTCCAGATCGCGCACAGAGGAAGTGGCCGTCAATTCGAAACTCTCTCCAAGTCCTACATTGCTGAGCTCCAGATACATCCCATCGTATCCTTCGGGGGACGCATCGATGGAGATAGTGATACTGTCGTTGATCTCAAGATCAAGATTGAGACCAGAAAGATCGATTTCTACCACATCTTCAGTCTTGGGTGAAAGTTTTACGAATTCATCGATACCTAACTCAGGACTTTCGATCTTGACGTCGATGGTGGCCGGTAGCGTATTGCTGTACTGTAGTTGGAGCCATCCACCTGAAAGGCCGACCCGCCTGATGCCTTCGATACCACTGAGATCTGCACGGACGGATGTCGCGATCGCCAGATCCGACGACTCGATCTTGACCCTTGAAAGCACCACATCCTCAAACCCGAGGACACCGTTTACGGAACCCCCAACCACGCTCTGATCGGTCACGTCCACATCGACACCGTTCAAAACCAACGTGGCGGGCAGAGTCACATTGGAAAGACTGACCAGCAACGCCCCTCCCTCGACATACAGAGGTTTGCTTCCACCAGTATACTGAAGAGTTCCGCTGACCGATCGAAAGCCGAGCCCCGCTACGTCCAACTTCGCTACACCAGAACCGATCTCCACATCCTTCACCAATGCTGGAAGCGGAATCGTTTGGGAAATGGAAAGGGAGATTCCCGATATGGAAGATATCTCTTCGTCTTCAAATTTTAGGGTCACCGTGGCGTTCCCCGTTCCCAACGAATCTGCCATGGTGGCGGTGAGAGTAACGTTGACACTGCTTCCAAGCGACTTACCTGAGAGGTTGATGGTACCTGATACTGTTTCTCCATCGGTCACGTTTGCAAAGGAAACGCTTCCGAGTCCTTCAACATCGATCTTCATGGCGTCGACAGTGCTTCCGACGTACTCGATCTCCACCATGAGATTTCCAGAAGAAAAGGAAACCTCATTGAAGCCGGAGAATTCCAATAACTTTTCGGTTTTTCCAGTAGCCACGTCTAAAACCACCGGATCAGGATCGCTCACGGAGGGGACATCGAAGGAAACCGTGGGGCCTTCCAATTCAATGCCTGTGACCTGTACGTCAAATGACTGCTCCGCTTCTGAAAGATCCAGCGTTATGCTTTCAAGATAGTCACCCACACTGTATTCGATACCCGTAGCAACCCCCAACGTCATGGGATTCCAGCTCGATACCGTAGCGTCCATGGGAAGAGCTTCCGTAACGGCGTTAAAGGCATCGAGAACGTAATCTTTAACGGTGATATTGGTAGCCGATAGCGGCAACTGGACTCTATTTTTGTAAACGACGTTGACGCTATCCGGTAACTCTTCCGGGTTGGGAAGTTTGATTCCGCACGCGGTTAGAAGTAGGATAACAGCGAACGATAGAAGAAGATAAAAACCCTTCTTTCTCATTTCCACACCTCCTTTTGTGTCCCGCACCCCATGAGGTCGAACACATAACACCTGGTTTGCTCTGTTACCTCATGAGTGTTTCATTGGTATCACATTCTATCATTCAAGCTATCATTTAAGTTAGACTTGGGGAGGACTTCGTTTGTTCGAAATTCGTGCTATCATCACATTGGGAGGGGTAAACGTGAAGCTATCACACATAGTGAATGGGTTGCAACTGGAACATGTTACGGGTTCCCTCGATGTGGATGTGGAGCACGGATACGTTGGAGATCTCCTCAGCGATGTTATGGGCAACGCTCAGCCTGACTCAGTTTGGGTAACGGTACAGTCCCATGCTAACATCGTTGCTGTCGCCGCCATTACCGGAATAAGAGCCATCGTGTTGGCTGGAGGGCATGACTTTGAGGAGGAAACAGTGAAAAAAGCAGAAAAGGAGAAGATTTCCCTTCTTAAATCTCCCGACACGAGTTTCCAAATCTGTGGGAAGCTCTATGAGTTGGGGTTGAGGTGAGCAGACGCTGCGCGAGTTCATCATCGATCTCCACATCCACACTTGCCTTTCCCCTTGTGGGGACATCACCATGGTTCCTTCAGTGATGGCTGAGCTTCTCATGGAACACTGTATAGAGATGACAGCTGTAACCGACCACAACAGCAGTGGGAACACTCTCGCCTTCGCTCGTGTGTTGAAAAAGTATGACATCGCTTTTCTCCTCGGGATGGAGATTTCCACGAGAGAGGATGTTCACGTGTTGGTTTACTTCCCAGATTTTAAAACACTTTCGAAGTTCGAAAAAGAAGTGGTGCGTCCCGCATTGAGAAAGGTCACTTTGGATCCAGAGATACACGGTTACCAGCTCCTTGTGGATGATAACGATGAGTTCATCGATATGGAAGAAATTTGGCTGGGACAATCCACCGATCTCTCGCTGGATCGGGTTGTCTTTACAGCGAGAAAGTTTGGGGCGTTGGTGGTTCTCTCCCACATATTTCGCAGGTTTGGAGTGGTCTATCAACTGGGTTTTCTGCCTGCTGATCTTCCGGTTCACGGTGTTGAAGTGCTATCTCCTGAAGAAGAGGAAGAGGCAAAGAAGATGAGCAACGTATCGATAATGGCCAGCAGCGATGCGCACCATCCAGATCAAATTGGTCGCAGGAAAAGTTTGCTCAGAGCACATTCCAGATCTTTCTCCGAACTCAAGTTCGCCCTTTTTGGAAGAGACGGTAGGAGTGTGGGGCCTCTATGGGGTTGAGAACCATAGCTGATCATATCCTCGATGTGGCGCAAAACGGCGTGGAAGCCGAGGCGGAAAACCTTAAGGTAGAGGTTTCAGAAGATACAGAGAATGGAAGACTCGTTTTCTCAGTGGAGGACGACGGTAAAGGTATGGATGAAGAAACGCTTCAAAGAGCACTGGACCCATTTTATTCGAGTAAGACCGTGCGCCGTAAGCGCGTGGGATTGGGTCTTCCTTTCCTCAGGCAGGCTGCTGAAGCCACCGGCGGGAGATTTCAGATCGAGTCAGAGCCCAGAAAAGGGACGCGGGTGAGAGCGGAATTCTTCGTGCGTCATATCGACTGCCAGCCCTTGGGAGATCTCGTTGGAAGTTTCGTAGTGCTTCTGGCGACACCTGGTGTGAGGGTGATGATCAGACGTCTTAAAGGGGACGAAGGTTACGAAATAGATAACGGAAAACTGGATGCACTGTTAGGAAAAGAATGGCGGAGTGATCCAGTAAAGCTGAAGTTGTTGTACAATATGATAAACGAACTAGAGAGCGCTCTTCCAACCTCGAAACCATCGCCTTAAAGCAAGAGTGCGCTCTCTGTACATGGAGAGGATGGTGTGGAATGAACGTTAGGCGCCTTTTGATCTTGCTATCCTTGCTTCTTCTTTCTTTTCAACTTTTCCCAGTGGTCATAAGCGGTTTTAAAGTGGAGGGAAACGTTACCCTCAGTGACGAAGAAATCGCCTCCATGACAGACCTCAAGATTGGAGAAGAAGTATACCAACTCGATTTACAGATCGCAGCGAAGAGGTTGTTCAATTCGGGCTATTTTTCTGATGTGAATCTCAACGTTGCGGAAAAAGCCACAGGCAACGTGTTGTTGATCAACGTCGCCGAAAACCCTGTCTTAAAGGATTATATCGTTGAGGTGAACGGTCCAGAATTGGTCTCGAAGGACTCCCTCGAGGCTGCCATAACTCTCGAACGTGGGAAAGCCCTTTCGGTCACACAACTTCAAAAATCTTTACAGAACATCCAGAAGCTTTATCAGGAAGCAGGTTACTTTCTTATAGAAGTCAAATCCAACGTTTCCGTTTCTCCGTCTGGTATTGTGAATATCCCCGATGGGGAGCTGGTCATCACCATCAACGAGTACAGTATATGGGATGTGGCATTCGAACCGCGGCTACCTCAAGTGGAAATGAAGTATCTGAGGTCAAAACTGGCGATTCCGCTTTACAAAAGCTACGCTTCCAAACCCGCACTTTTGCGTCTTTTCCTTTCAAAGAAAGACTACTACCCCACACTTTCGCAGTTCCAACAGACACAGTCGAACCTCGCCGATGTTGCTTATATTGGACCGCAAACGAGACTTGCTTTCGAACCCAGCAACCAGGCTTCCAATGCCCTTGTGATGAAGGTGGAAATATCGCCTCCAAAGATAACGGAGGGGACGGTACAGGTAGAGCGAGTGGAATTTTCTGGCAACGAAACGGTAGCCAAGGAGACGTTGGAGAAAGCCGCATCCGAAGCGCTCCTCGAGTTGGGGGAAAAGAGCTACTCCAGCCTCGAAATCGGTATCGTCGTGGATAGAGCCAGACGCGTATACGAAAAGGCAGGAGTACTCTTTGTGGATCTCCATCCGGAAGTGAAGGGTAGAACCCTCAAAGTACACGTCGAAGAACGGAAGCTTTCGAAAGTGGTGCTTGAAGGTTTGACAAAAACGAAACCTTACTTGGTGGAGGACCATTTGAGGGTTTTGAAAGAAGGTCAAGTGGTGAAGCTCTCCGAGCTGGCCACTGCTTATAGAAGTCTCAACGCCACCGGTTATTTTGAGTCCGTGAACGTGATCCCAAGAGAGGCTGCGACGGGAGTGGAACTCGTAGTCGAGTTTACCGAAACGAGTAAACCGAGGAAATTCGGAGGAGGTATCACTTGGACTGATCCAAAAGAGGGAACGGGATTCTGGGACAAGTTGTGGAAAGGTTTGTCCGGATATCTCGACTTTCAGATCGTGAACACGTTCGGTTATGGAGAATCCTTGAGCACTATGTTGGAGTTGGGTACCACGAAACGGAATGTGAAGCTCGGCGGTTCTCTCCCCAGAGTTGGGGGATCCTACTTCGATCTGGGAAGCGAGGTCTACTACACGGAAAGCACAAAGAGCGCGACTTCTATTTCAGACGATCCAGATGCCTCTGAAACCACAGTGTCCACAACCACACGAGTGCTGGGAGTCAAGCCCAACCTTTCTTATAGATTGAACACAAAGGACTTTGTCGGTCTCTCATTGACCTTGGAGCGTGGGGAAGAGATCTCGGCGACGGAGACACGTCCCAAAAACTCCACACAGTTGGGAGTGTTCTTCCAGCATCGTGACGTCAACGATCTCTGGTATCCGACCAACGGCAACTGGATCAACTTGAGATACACGCTCTCGGGATTTGTACCTTCGGACACTTTTGGTTTCCAAAAGCTCTTTTTGGATACCAGGGTGTACTGGCAGCTCGTGCCGGAACTGTCCTTGGCACTGAGAGGGCAGATAGGCACCATGTGGAACATGAGAGGTGCACCCGAGCTCTTTTCTCTTGGTGGCAGCACCACAATCCGCGGAACTACGGATACCCTGATAGGACCGTGTATGTGGTTGGTTAATGCTGAGTTGAGATGGAAGTTGTTGGAATCGGATCAGGCGATCCAGCTCTATGGTGTGGGATTCGCAGATGTGGGATACGCAGGTGAAGACTTCGAGGGAGTGCCCAGAGCAAGTGTCGGGGCAGGTCTTCATTTGAAAGTTCCGGGACTCGGCGTTTTCAGATTGGACTGGCCATACGTCGATAGTCGATGGAAGACCTCCTTCGGATTCGGTGCCATGTTCTGATGAATGGAAAGTGGGGTACACATGGAAAAGCGTTATCGAACGCTGTTGAGTTTGGTTCTTTTGGGATTCGTTTCCTGGTGGCTTTATCTCGACCGCTTGAACTTCATCGGAGAGCTCCGTTATGCGGGCACGAAATTGTGGATAACGGTTATCGTTGTCCTCCTGACCTATGCGACGGATAACCTCGAGTGGAGATCGAACTCTCTTCGATTGGCAACCAATGTGGTAGGGGTTGCCGCCGGGGCATTCATAATAGGCTGGAGGTTTGCCGCCCTTTTACCCGGAGTGGTCTTTCTCAGAAAGGGTTCATACACCTTGATGGATAGGCTAAGGATCTTCGCAAACTACGTCTTCACCTATTACTGCGCTGGCATCGTAACTGACTGGCTGCCGTCCGAAATGAGCCTTTTGAGTGTCTTTCTATACCTAATGGTAGCCCGGGCTGCGAACTGGCTTTTAGTAGATCAAATCGGGCACGGCAAATCATTGTCACAACTTTTCATGGCAGAGAACGTGCTTTCTCTCTTGCTCGTTCCCTCTTATTATGTTGTGACAATCGCACAAACTGATCCGCACAGAGTCTTTTTTCTTTCGCTCCCGTTGATCACACTACTGGCCGTGCGGGAATTTCTCAAGGTGCGAGAGATGGCTCATCAGGAAACTCGGTCGAGAAAGAGACTGGAGAATATCAATAGAGATCTTGAAAAGATCCTTGATATGATGAAGCTCATAAGAAGCTCTCAAGACCCTGAAAAGGTGTTTCACAACCTTGCCAAGTTGATCGCGCAAACCTTCGGTTACCGCTACGCTTTGTTGAATCTTTTCAACCAAGTGGAAGATCGCGTGGAGCGCGTGGCAAGCTGGGGTATAAGTGAGGAAGATTTCAAGCGCCTCAAAGAAAATGCCCCCACGGTTACGGAGACTCGTGCCTTGATGGATCCGAAGTATCGAGTAAGCAAGTCTTATTTTATCCCGGAGGGAGCGGAACCACTTGACGAGGGGGAGGTGTTTTTCGGCTTCTATGAAGAATCCTCTGAAGAAAATGCATGGCGTCCAGCAGATATGTTCTTGGTACCTATAAGTGACTCTTCGGGGGAGACGATTGGGTACATTTCCTTGGATTCCCCTGTAGGTGGAAGGCGGCCGAGGATCGAGGAAATACGGATGATAGAAGTCGCTGCAGAGATTGCTGGAAGGATTTTCGAGGATTCCATGGAGTACATACAGGCTTTTCAACGCGCCCAACGCGATTCGTTAACAGGTCTTTTCAATCACAGTGCCTTTTATAGCCACCTTGAAAAAGCCGTCAAAGCAGATACTCCCCTCAGCGTTGCCATGATAGACGTGGATGACTTCAAGAAAATCAACGACACCTACGGACATCTGGTGGGAGATGAAATACTTCGTCGCTTGAGTGGTCTTTTCAGGGAGAGTTTGAGAGAATCCGATGTGATAGCGAGATACGGGGGTGATGAGTTCGCAGTAATACTTGCTGGTGTTGTTCCAAAAAAAGCGCTCGAAATACTTGACAGGATTCGAGTGAAAGTTGAGGAAACCGACTTTCTTGGAATCAAGGTGTCCGTCAGTATCGGCATAAGTGGCTATCCACAAGATGGTACCGATCCCGAAATGTTGGTTGAGAAAGCAGATATTGCCATGTATAGAGCCAAATCTCTCGGCAAGAACAAAACGGTGGTTTACGAAGGAGGGGAAGAAAATGGAGCTCATCAGGAAAATAGAGGAGATGCAATCGATCGCGAAGAGATTGAGATGTGACGGAAAAACCCTTGGGTTCGTTCCCACCATGGGTTATCTTCACGAAGGACATCTTTCCTTGGTCAGGCGCGCCAGAAAAGAGAATGACGTTGTGGTGGTGAGCATTTTTGTCAACCCGACGCAGTTCGGTCCCAATGAAGATTATGATCGGTACCCCCGAGATTTGGATCGGGATCTGAAACTGTTGAAGCGTGAAGATGTGAACTACGTTTTCAATCCCACGGTAGGGGAGATGTATCCATCAAATTACTCCACCTTTGTTACCGTACGTGAGCTAACCGACGTATTGTGTGGCAAATCCCGCCCCACTCATTTTCAGGGTGTGACCACTGTGGTCACGAAACTCTTCAACATTGTCAAGCCCACGAGGGCTTACTTTGGACAGAAAGACGCGCAACAATACAGGGTGGTCAGGAAGATGGCAGAAGATCTCAACATGGACTTGGAGGTTATCGAGTGTCCTATCGTGAGGGAACCGGACGGACTGGCTATGAGCTCGCGGAATGTTTATTTGAACGAAGAAGAGCGGAAGGAGGCAGTGGCCCTCTACAAGGCGTTGAAGTTAGCACGGCAGCTCTACAATCGCGGAGAACGATCTGCACAGATAATCAAGGAGAAGATGAGGGAACTCATAGCACAGTATCCTCTCGTAAAGGTTGATTATGTGGAGATCGTGACGGAGGATCTTCTCGAACCGGTCCACATTCTCGAGGAAGGAAAGGAGTACATCGTGGCGGTGGCAGCTTTTGTGGGGAAGGCCAGGTTGATCGATAACACCATTCTCGGGAGGCCGGGAGAGATTTGATACTGAGTGTCTCCAGCGAGAATTTCGGAATTTTCGAAGACTTCGAGATCGAGCTGTCTGATGGATTGAACGTGTTCACCGGCGAGAGTGGAACTGGGAAGTCCATGTTCTTGAAATTGCTCAGGCTTCTTTGTGGGCACGAGGTAGACCTCCCAATCGCTGCACAGCGTGCTTACGCCGAGATGGTAATCGACAGGGATGATCTCGAGCCCGAAATAATCGCGGTGAAATGGTTGAGGGGGCGTTCCAATTTCCGACTCAACAGGAGAAGTGTTAGACGTGCGGAAGTGAAGGAATTCTGCGACGATTTTGTGGAATTCCACGCTCAGGGCACCAGCCAGAGTTTGTCTCGAAGATTCGAGCTCGAGATATTGGACAGCGGGCTACCGGAAGAACTACTCGAAGTTTACCGCAAAACCTATAAGGATTATGTTGAAACTGTTGGTATCTTGAAGCATCACAGTTCCACCGCTGAGATCGACAAAGAGATCGCCTTTCTGAGTTCCGAGATTGAGAAGATCGAAGGGATTATCGAACACGTTGGAAACGAAGAAGAATTCCTGGGAAGAGTGCGAGCTATCGAAAACGCAGAGGAAATCTCCGAGAAACTGGGCGAGATAGACTCATTACTAAGCGAAGAAACCGTATACAATATCCAAATGGCTCTCGCAGCTGCACTGCATCTTCAGAAGCTGGGTTTTGGAGAGTTGGCGGAGCGTCTCTCCATCGTTCTCGACATGGTTCAAGAAATACTCAGCTTGGTCAAAAAGTACGAGAACTCCGAGGAATTCGATGTGTCCGGTCGTGAGGCAGATCTCGCGATAGCGGACTCACTGAGATGGGCGAAAAACAAGTACGGTCATACATTTGAAGACGAGAGGAAAAACATAGAAGATATGAAGATCCAAATG
>QNAP01000039.1 GCA_003641795.1 Thermotogae bacterium
CATCCACTGCCATTGTTGAATTGTCTACAGCGGCTGTTGTTGCCATCTAATTCTGAATCGATACAAAATGCTGCGTAGCTTCAATAAGATGGAAGATTTCAAGTTGCCCTTGTCGTAATAAGCCTTTCTTCTACCTCTGCCTTGTTTGTTAACGGGGTTAGAAGGCAAAAGCTTGTCCAACCGCTCAAAGATCTTTACAATATCGCTTTTTGAAAGTTCTTGTGGCGCCATTCTTTGGTGCTTTCTTTCTTGTTTTGAGGTATTTCAATGGTACCGTCATTAAATGTGGGAGGCTCACTTTTTTCGTGACATCCTACATATGATCAGATAAAAGCCCGAAGGGCCTAACTGCTTAGGCCCTTCGAGCTTTCTACCATGCTACGAGATCACTCGACAGGTTCGAAGTCCTCCTTAGAAGCACCGCAAACAGGACAGACCCAATCGTTAGGGATGTCTTCAAAAGCCGTTCCAGGCTCGACACCGTTGTCAGGATCTCCCGCTTCAGGATCGTAAATGTAACCGCAGACCATACAACGATACCTTTTCATCTCCAATCCCTCTCGTTATTGCGCCTCGACATCTACGGAGTTTTCCCAAAGACCGTGGATGCTACAGTATATCACGGCGATGAGTGTGGCAGATTCAGGTAACGAGATAGTAGACTTCACAGAAGGTTCATCATAAGTAGGGGCGAAATCGAAGTGGCTTATTTGGATCACCGGCTTACCTTTGAACTTGGCATAGAGGTCGATCCACTTGATGTGATGCTCCGCCGTGTTGGGATGTGGTATCTCTTTTCCGACCGTTACCTCGACCTCGAACTTCTTCCCTTTCTTGACAACCGTTGGAGTACCGATGAAAGGAACGTGCTTTTCTGATCTGAAATCCTCTGTACGGATCAGTTCACCTAGTTTCATATTACTACCTCCTTATTTGAACTCCACAAATTTGTCTTCGGAGACTCTACAGATAGGACATCTGTCAGGAGCCTCGCCTTCCACCGTATGGCCGCAGACGCTACAAATGTAGATCTTCACATCGGGATAATCTTCTCCTTTTTCGACGAGTTCCTTGGCCTTACGATACATCTGTTCATGGATTTTCTCGGCCTCAAGAGCGTAATGGGTGGAAATCTGCGCTCCTTTTTCACCTTGTAGCTTGGCGGTCTCGTTGTACACGGGATACATCTCGTTGACTTCGAACTTCTCTCCATCGATGCACTGTTCGATGTTGAAGGCATCATCGCCAATCATACCCAGCTCGCGGTAGTGGTTTCGAGCGTGGACGAATTCAGCATAGGAGATCGCCCTGAAGAGTTTTGCAAGGTTTTTCTTCCCTCTCTTTTCCGCTTCTTCTGCGAAGATGGCGTACTTCATGTGTGCCATACTTTCACCAGCGAAGGCATCGTTTAAAAACTTCCTGGTCATTTTCCTCATAAGATCACCTCCGTTTGAACCTAAAAACGTTTTAAATTATATCACCAAAATTGTATTGAGTCAAATATTATAGAAACGAGTGCTTTTTACTCCTCAAGCGGTAGGAATACCTCTTCGAAAAGGTGCATGGCTCCCCCGACGAAGGGTGCTTCATCTTTTGCTGAGCTCTTTTCTATCGTTACGTCATGTTTATGACAGTTTTTCCACACTCTCTGCTCTATTTCGAGCAGATCGTTCAACTCAAGTAGCTCACTATAAGGCCCTCCCAAAATAACGTGTTTTACACCCATGAGTGCAACCACGTTCGTCACAGCTATGGATAAGAGATACACCATCCGCGTCTTGCCTTCACTTTTTCTGTTTTCGATGTAATGCAGCGTTCTTTCGTATGCTTCACTCAAACGAGTAATTCTCAAATCGTTCCCCAAATCAGCCGCGTAGACTATCCCTCCTACTTTTCCCACGGGCCTCTCGTTTACTTCGCAAACGTGCCCGTTGGATATCAAAACACCGTCCAGGGTTTTCCCAAGGTGCAAGTAGAAGTAATACCACGGAATATGGCGTAACCTCAACCATTCACCAATAGCGTACGCTTTCACATCGCTCAAAATCACAACCTTTGTTTGAAGTTTCTTCTCTAAGAGTTCTCGCCACTTCACCCCACGGAGTGTCGAAAGTGTGTTTGAAACCGCTCTCTCCGTTAGGTACTCCAAAGCACTCGGAAGGATCACCGACACGCCCGCCAACTTGTTGCTTTCCACACTTGAGGTCAGCTCTTCGAAACTTTCTAAAATCGATTCGATGACATCAAAAGTGTGGTTTTCTGCCTCTCGATACTTCTTCATGACCACTTCGAGCGATGCATCAACCAACGCGATAGAGATGAACTGACTGGAAACATTGATAACGAGAGCATACACCGCGCTCGGTTTGACACGGAGCAAATTTTTTGGTCTTCCTCCTCGACCCTTCTTCTGGCCGGTGCTGACGATTAGTCCACACTCAATCGGACGCCTCATGATCTGTGATATCGTGGGGGTGCTGGTGCCAAGCCTGTGTGCTATTTCAGAAATGGAAGTCGGTTGATTACGCAAAAGATCCCGCATGACGATCCTAAGGTGCAAACGGCGCCAAATCCAGGGACTTTTGATCATAGTTTAACCTCCCTCAAAGAGATTTTTGTGACAGCAATACTCTCCCACAGATTTTCTCAATGGAACGCATATCCCTTGAGTCCGCGCAGACACTCCGTTCCATTCCACTTTTCGTGGTGAAAAAGAGCTATCTGTGCTGTCATTTCTGAGGAGGATAAAGTGGAAAAGGTAACGGAGAGTGTGAATAAACCGCCACGAACAAAAGTAATTGGAATAGAATTTTATTTCGATACTAATTCTGACGCTCTAATATGTTACATCGCGTTTCATTTGTATTTGACACTTTTTAAATTTGGATTGGATAAATAAAAGTTTGAACTAAATCATTGATAAAACTTCGATCTATATGTTAAAATGCATAGTGCTTCACAATAATACCTTTTATATGTGCGTTTCTGCACTTATGCGTGATCAATCAAAGCTTCAAGCATCTCTATAGAGCGAGAAAAAAAGGAGGAAGTTAGTTGAAGCAAATATGGATGGTAGTGACAAGGTGAAAATCACTATCGTTTTGGAGATTTCGAAGGAACGCTTGGTACGAGATCCCTTGGGTGCCTTTTGGGAGCTGAAGCAAGAGTGTTTGTGCCAGTTTCTGAAGGTGGCAGAAGACCATATTCTTGAGGGCTACAGAGACCCCCCGCACGTTGTTCTGAGAACCAAACGAAGAAAGCTCAAGACCATGAGTGGTCAAATAGAGTTTAGCTACCGAGTTTTGGCACCGAAGGAAGAACCTGATAAAGCGATGGCGCCGTTACTTGAGAGGCTAAACGTCGCATATGGACAAAGTTGCTCGCCAAAGCTTTCTAAAACGATAGATAAACTTTCAAGGCGCTTTTCTACCAGAGAGGTGAGTTTCATTTTGGACCTCTTCGGTATTCCCCTCAGCCATACAACCGTTCAAAGGCGCCGGCTGTGAAGACGGTAACGTTTTCGTAAAGCGTGTGCAGATGCGGAATAGTTTCACAAACAAAACTAACAAAGATGCCTAAAGGAGATGCTCGATGTGAACAATCTCGGTTGGTTTGAGAACACAGTTCTCTGGATGGTAATATCTGGTGCCCTGTTAATTGTTTGTTTGGTGAACAAGCTCCTTTTTGCCAAAGCTGCGAGGAAGAGAACCGCAGCATTGGAACAGGCTAATAGGGAGCTTCTTGAACAAAGGAAAAGGCTCGAATCGATAAATCGAGAAATGGAAGCCAATTTCGAAGAGCTCAAGCGTTTGAACAAGCAACTCGAAATCGCCGATAAAAGGCTTTCAAAAGCCCTCGAATTGCTCTACCAACTGTCAGACCCAAATATCAGTGCGAAATCTTACTTTGCCAACGTTTTGACCTTTGCTATAGAGATCATCTCGTCGGCCGATAAGGGATCTATTTTTCTCAGAAGTGGTGACAAATGGCGGATCGTCACTGCTGTTGGCCACGATATCGAAAGGATCGCGCAGATGCATTTGACAGTCGAAAACTTTTTCGTGCCCTCAAAAGCGCTGATTACAAAGCACCTGAAAGAGTGGCACCGAGCACATGATTCTCCCGCTGATTTCTCCACTTGGACCGAGTTCCTGGGAGACATCCGTGAGACACTCGTTGTACCGCTGAAAGAAGGTGAGAAGGTCTTCGGTGTGATGAATCTCGACATCTCCTACGAAAGCCCGCATCATTTTAGCAACGAAGATCTTAAGTTGGCGCAGCGGTTTGCAAAAATGGCCAGCTCTTTTCACATGCTGAGAGAGTATTCCAGGCGTGAAGGACAGTTCCATCGAAAGGTTGCCCTTACAATAGTGAAGGCTTTAGAGTACTACGACACGTATACACGGGGACATTCTGAAAGGGTTGCACGCTATGCAACGTTGGTTGCAGATAAGATGAAGCTTCCCCGCGAGCTGATAAGGCGTCTCTATTGGGCAGCACTTTTGCACGACATCGGTAAAATCTTCGTACCCCAAGCCGTGCTCAACAAACCAAGTAAATTAGAAGATGATGAGTACAAGCTGGTGAAAATCCATCCTGTCAAGAGCGAAGAGTTGATAAGAGAGATAGAAGGGATGGAGGACATCGCTCTTTGGGTGCGGCACCACCATGAACGATGGGATGGTGGAGGATATCCGGATGGACTTGCCGGTGAGGCAATTCCCCTTTTATCGAGAATTCTCGCAGTAGTTGATAGCTTCGATGCCATGACCACGGAGAGACCGTACAAAAGGGCACTAAACAAACAAGAGGCGATACGTGAACTGTTGGAAAACGCTGGAAAGCAATTTGATCCGAAAGTGACTGAGGTGATGATCCAACTTCTAAATGAGATGAAAGAATCTTCGGACCACAAAATGCCAGAAAAAGAGTACTTTTGAAAGCGAACCTACCCCTCCTCTTTGAACGCTGCCTTCCTCGTCATAAGTATAACGCTTATGACAGTCAGAAACCACAAACTGATCGAACACACTTTCTGTTTGGGAATACCGTCTTATGCTAACCTTGCCAAGAGAGCGCACTTTTATAGGTTCACGCGAGGAAGGAAGAAAAGTCACACAACCCCGTTTCCAAGTTGTGCTCCGTTTTTTATCTTCGCTTGTGCTTGCAAACGATCACTTCCGAGAAGATTCAACATCCTGTTTCAGCTTTTCGCCTGCCGCACCCGTGTGCCTCGGTGACCATTTGCTCAAGCACTCGCTCAGCGCCTCATAAAACTGAGAACTGCGCCGTATGATTGGAAGTGGGACTGGATGCACTTCTTCAAATGGGGAAGGAATTTTTTTGGAAAGGGTGAGATTTTGACACCGCTGGATGTGCACATCATGCAACTCCATAGTTATAATAAAGATATGCAAACGATTAAATCAATATATTTCTATAATATGCATTATATAACCATTAAGCACGTTCAGATCGACATAATACAATAATATGTAACTAAAGCTAAAAGTTATAGCAATTCACAAGGTTTATCATGTGATCGATCACTTAAAGTAGTCCGTGCGGTTTCCAAGGGAGGTGTGTTAGATGAAAGGTTGGAAGCGCGCTCTCTCAGTTTTGGTTCTGTTCTTGGTTTGGGGAAGCTTGGTTTTGGCTGTCGAGAACATCACGTTGAGGGCTTACGTCATAGGTCCAGGCCCCATGGGGATCAAAAAGGCTACGAACCTGGAATTGGCGGCTCAACGGTTGAACCAGATGCTCGAAGCTATCGGCTCAGAAATTCGCGTACAGGTAGACGTCAACTTTTCCGAGTTGAAGTGGAGCCCATTTGCGGATAAGTTCTATCTAGATTTCGCAGCTGGTAAGGCACCGGACATCGTCACCCTCCGCGAGACTGCGGAGCTGGCGAAGGGCGGCTTTATTGTTCCTATGGACGAGCACGTGGAACAGTTCTGGGCGATGAACTACTTCGACTTCTATCCAAATCTGTGGGAAGGAGCAACGTGGAATGGAAAGATATGGGGCATCCCACATGACATTTCACCGACGGGGGTGTGGTACCGTAGGGATGTTCTCAGAAAACTGGGCTACTCTGATGAAGAAATCGATCGCCTCTTGCCTCCAGACGGTGATACAACCCTTGAAACCCTTGCAAGACTTGCTCAGGAAGCTGTTAAAGCGGGACTGGTTGAATACGGTATTCTGCACCGTCCCAGCAAAGGCCCGGGTATATACAACATGTTACTGGCCTTCGGTGCTGAGTGTTACGATCCCTCGGCAGACACTCTGGTTTTCAACGAGTCGGCGCTTTTGAACTTCTACCGATGGCATAAGAGCATGGTTGAAGCGGGGGTGATTCCACCTGAACCTCCAAGCTGGTCCACCATTCACAGCACTTTTGTTGCGGGGAAGACCTTCGCCACACTGGCAAGCCACATCGGTACACCGGCGGAGTGGAAGGCGAAATACGGGCTCACAGATGAATCTCTCTACCACGATCTCGGATTCATGCCGTTTCCACCTACGGAAAATGCCAAGAAGCGGGGTGTTAAGCCTTCATCTGTTCATGACTTCCCTCTCTACTTTGTGACCAGTCAATCAAAACATCCTGAATTGGCAAAACTGCTCATCATGTTTGCTACGAGTTCCGAAGCCTGCGCGATCCACTCGCGTTACACGTTGAGACCACCTTATCGAAGGTCTGCTATGTACCTGCTTTCCGATGTGGAGTACATTCAAAAAACGGCAGCATCTGTTGAGAGTGTTCGCCCGGTTCCTGTTCATCCGAAGTTTTGGGACTATATGGACAGAGTTTTCGAAGCGTTGAAGGGCGTTGAAGCTGGTGTGGTGAATCCAGAGCAGGCTGTGGAAGACCTGAAAATGTGGTTCCTTGCCGAAGTGGAAAACGGTAGACTGCTCTGAAACTGAAAGTCGGGGAAATGACCAACTGATACATAGGAGCTGATCGCTCTGAAAAAACGACGTACCTCAACCACAAAAGTCTTGGCTGTAAGTGTTTTTACGGGTCCCAGCATCTTCTTAATAACGCTGTTCTACTTTATTCCCGTGTTGCTAACGCTTTTGATCGCGTTTACAGACATGGACCGAACTCTACAGTGGCGTTTCATCGGTTTGGATAATTTCCTGCGCTTGTTTGGCGTGAGTTCGAGAGATCCCTTCGTACCAAGGATAATACGAAACACCGTGATTTACGTCGCTGGGACCCTTCCTCTCACCATTTTTGGGGGCTTGTTTCTTTCGATTCTCTCTATGCGACTTCGTCGAGGAATGGGACTTTTCTTCCGATCGATATTTTTCATTCCGAGGGCGATTCCCCCGGTTGTTTGGGGATTCCTCTGGGCTTGGTCGTTTGAAGGCACTCGTTATGGCCTCTTCAACGGGATAAGATCAATGCTTGGTCTACCTGTAATCCACTGGTTGATCAAATACCCCATGGTCATCGTCATTCTGGCTAATGGTTTCCTTGGTATTTCTCTCTCCATGCTTGTTTTCAGCTCCGCAATAGCCAGCATTCCCACTGATCTCACAAGAGCTGCCGAAATCGACGGAGCCACCAGATGGCAGACCACACGGTACATCATCATTCCACTGTTGAAGTGGCCAATTTTGACGATGACAGCTTGGCATCTCATGTCTTTTGTGAACTCATATGTTTACATCATGCTGATAACTGGAGGGGGGCCCTATTATCGTACCGAAGTGTGGAGTCTCTACGCTTATCACACGGCCTTCAACCGTTATAGATATGGCTATGGTGCAAGTCTCACGACGATCTTGATCGTGGTGAATATTGTACTGCTACTGGTCGTTTTGCGTACCTTCGGTTTACGACGCATGATTGGCCGTGGCAAGATCGAGGTGTGAGTGATGACAAAAAAGACTGGTGCTGCTTTTCCTTACGTTCTCCTCGTGCTAGTGGCGGCTCCGTTCATCACCATGTACGTAGGATTTTTCCTTCGAGCTTTCGGAGAAGGACCACAACTCGGCATCTTTCCGGAACGTTTCGGTCTTTCGAATTTCTCCTTTCTCTGGGAGCCTATAACGTGGGGATTGGCTGAAACAACGATTTGGGTCGCACTGGCAAACACGATCCTTTTCGCCAGTGTTTCGGGGGCAGTCGTGACAGTCGTTTGCATGCTTGCCGGATACGCGGTTTCTCGAATAGAGTTCAAAGGTAAGAATACGTTCTTGGTACTTCAGTTGTTCCTTCATGCGGTGCCCGGACAAATCTTGTTGATCGCCATATTCTTTCTCCTTTATTATCTCCATCTGTTACACAAAATTCCCGGGATCGCGCTGGCAAGAGCGTCTTTGGAAATTCCATTGGGTGTTTGGATGACCAAGGGGTTTTTCGACGCGATCCCCTGGGACGTGGAACGCGCCGCGATGATCGATGGGTGTACGAGACTGCAGGTGTGGTATAAGATCTTTCTGCCTTTGGTAAAGCCAGGTGTTGCCGCTGTTTTTATCTGGGGTTTTCTCTTCGCTTGGCATGACTTCATATACGTTTACACTCTGTTGCCGGGAACGGCGAAACTCATGTCCACCTTGATCCAAAGTCTTTTAGCCACGGAAGTCATAGATTATGGTTATTTGGCAGCGATGTCCTTGCTGTACATGCTGCCTCCACTGACGCTTTTCGTTTTGCTCCAGCGGGCGCTCTTAAAGGTGCCCATATTTGGAGGGAAAGGCATATGATGAAAGTGACATTGAGAAACCTTTGCAAGTATTTTCAGCAAATCAAAGCGGTGGACGGCCTGAACCTCGAAATCGCAGCGGGAGAATTCTTGGCCTTGCTTGGACCCTCCGGCTGTGGTAAGACCACCACCCTGTTGACCATTGCAGGCTTTTACAAACCAGACCAAGGTGAGATCTATTTTGACGAGCAGTTGGTTAACGACCTTCCTCCAAGACTCAGGAATATCGGAATGGTATTTCAATCTTATGCGCTATATCCGCATATGAATGTCCTTGACAACATAGCCTTTCCGCTAAAGCTGCAAAAGGTTCCAAAATCAGAGTGGAAGGCGCGTGCCATAGAAATAGCCAAACTGCTGGAAATAGCAGATCTACTGGATAGAAAGCCAGGACAACTTTCCGGTGGTCAACAACAGCGCGTCGCTTTGGCAAGGGCACTTGTAAGAAACCCGAAACTCTTACTCTTGGACGAGCCGCTCTCCAATCTTGACGCCAAACTCAGGATATTCATGAGAGCAGAGTTGAAACGGCTTCAAAAAGAACTCGGTATAACTACCATCTTCGTGACACACGATCAAATTGAGGCCATGACCATGGCGGATCGCATAGTGGTACTTAGAGAAGGACGTCTGCAGCAAGTTGGAACTCCGGATGAACTTTATGACTCTCCTGCCAATGTCTTTGTGGCCAGTTTCATAGGAACGCCTCCTATGAACCTTTTGGATGCTGAGATTGAGGTGGGAAAAGGAGACTACCGAGTGAAAACATCCCATTTCAGCTTCTCTCTGCCCAAAGAGATAGTAGCTAAAATAAAATATATCCCTTCACACGGAGTGGTGCTTGGCATTAGACCAGAGGATCTGATCATAGGTGAAGGTAACATTAGAGGCTTGGTCTACGTAGTTGAACCATTGGGAAGAGATGAGCTGGTCACGCTGGAGGCGGGGGATATGAGGTTGAAGGCTCTCGTACCATCTCGCTTGAGGATCGGACTGAACGATAAGATTGAATTCTCCTTCTCAGTTGAAAGGGTTCATCTATTTGATAAGGAAACGGGCAAATCACTTTACAAGGAGGCGTAGAAGTTGAAGATCCACGGCATAGGAATAAACGCGCATCCGGCGAGAACGGATGGAAGGTTCGAGGAACTTGTGAGAGAGCTGACTTTCTTTCAAACCATTGGGTACGATTACGTGGAGATACCGGTGGACGCCGTTGACGTGATCTACAGGGGAAGGATACATACGGGACAGTTGAGAACTTTGAAGCGAATACTGGAAAGGTTCAAACTGAAATACACTGTTCATGCGCCCAATGCCCTTGATTTGAGGGATCTGGAGAATATCGAGATTCAAAGAGAACTTTTCAGGTCCTGTGTAGACTTCACCAAAGAGATAGGTGCGCAGATCTTTGTGTACCACTACGGCAAGAGAACCAACGATCCCAATGTGGAAGACAAAATGAAGGAAACGATGGTAGAAATAGCAGACTACGCTGCTCGGAAAGAGGTTCTGATCTGTGTGGAGAACATAGAGATAGACACCGTGGATCACGTTGTGGAATTCGTCAAAGAGCTGAAACACCCAGCAGTTTGGATGACTTTAGATTTGGGTCACGCCTATCTGTCAGCAAATCATTTTGGTTTCGAGTTCTTCGAGGCGGTAAGAAAGGCAGCGCCTTACGTTAGGCACATACACGTACAGGACAACTTTGGTATCTTCGAGCGAAAGCGTTTAACAGGATACGACGAGTACAAGTTAATCCCATACCGAAGACTTTTATCGTTGGGAAAGGGAGATCTTCATCTTCCTCCTGGCTGGGGAGAAGTTCCGTTAGATGAAGCTTTCGAGCTTCTCAAGAACTATGAAGGGGTTTTTATGTTGGAATACCATCATCAACGGTATCTTTCTCAAGCAAAGGAGATCTACACGGCTGCGAAAGCCTATGTGGAAAGGCATCGTGATTGATGAGATCAAGCGGTTGATCTGCGCATAAGCTATGGCTTCAGTTAGATATGTGGTGATTCAATGTTCTCCCCCTTGATCATCTTCGCGAGCATTTCTACTGCTTTTTCACCTATATGGAGCAGCTTTCAAGGTAGTGTACAATGATTGCTGTAAAAACGGGAAAAGGCCCTGTATCCCTGTAAAATAGGAAAAACACACCACACCAAAGGAGGGATACAGGACCATGAAAAAACATCTTCATCTTCCTGGAGAAATTATACTCCGGTTTCTCCAGGATAACGAAGAGGGAATAAGACAGATTCTGACGTGGTTTCTAAACACCATCATGGAATACGAAGCACAACTTCAAGCCGGTGCGACGCATCATGAAAGAACCACTCCGAGGAAAGCGCACAGAAACGGATAGAGAAAGAGAAC